>NZ_JBFODF010000052.1:0-86708 GCF_040908165.1 Aeromonas sp. R6-1 | reverse complement strand
CGACCTTCGGGTTATGAGCCCGACGAGCTACCGAGCTGCTCCACCCCGCGTCCGAATTGTATTGCCACCACAAAAAGCAGAGCAGTTGCTTCTTGTTGTCTTCGTCTCCACCGCAGGCGCTAGCGCTTGCCATGAACACAAATGGTTGGTTGCGGGGGCCGGATTTGAACCGACGACCTTCGGGTTATGAGCCCGACGAGCTACCGAGCTGCTCCACCCCGCGTCCGAGGTCGCCCATAATAGGCGCCAACGCTGAGATTGCAAGTAAATATCCTAAAAAAAGTTTATTCGGGGATTAAACCGTCACATACTGCGCTCTTTTGCAACAAATCGCAGTTTTTTCAGGCAGCTAGCGATCTCTCGCCCCTCAGGCCCCTCCCCGCGCTCCCCCCGACTTGCCCCTCTTTGCCATACAAAAAGCCCGCACAACAAGGTGCGAGCGGGAGGATGCGCCGGGATCAGGCCAGCTGATGCAACACGCTGGTCGCCGCAATCTGGGCGATGATGAGGCCGCACAGGGTCACGGAGACCACCACGGGGGCCGTCTCCTGCTGACGGTAGATGGGGCTGAACCAGAGCAGCAGGGCTGCGACCAGCAGGCCGGCCTGGGTCACAACCCCGGGGATCAGCGGGTCGAGCCCAGTGCTGCTCCCCTGCCAACCCACCAGCACCGCCAGCCAGATAAGACTCAGGATGGCGGAGACCAGCCCCGCCAGGGGCAGCAGCAGATTGAAGGCTTGCATGCGGTGGCGGGCACGCAGCAGCATCAGGTGGGCAAAGGCCGACCCCAGCAGCACCATCTGCAGCAGGCCGCCGAGCCAGCCCTGGATCTGCATCAGACCCAGTCCGTAGAGGGCGAGCGGCATGGCGGGCAACCACAGCAGGGTGGCGGGGATGGCGCGCTTGCCCTCCAGGCGAGACTGGACCAGGGAGAGCACGATACCGAGCACCAGGGCGGCCCCCCCGCTCCAGATGAGCCAGCCCGCAACCTTGGCCTCCACCGCCAGCATCAGGGAGAGCCCGGTGATCACCCAGACCGAGAAGAGCTGGGTAGTGATCCGCGAGCGCTGGCCCGGGCAGAGATCCCCGCGCCACAGGACGAGTCCCACGGCGATCAGGGCCCCCAGGGCCATCAGACCGGTCAGGGGAAAGAGCCAAAAAGGAAGTTGGACGAACATAGGGTCTCCGGCAGCAGTCCGGGTGCGGGTGCACCCGTCACAGGGTAAGGAAGGACAAGAGGCAGGGAGTATATCCAAACTCCCCCCGTCTTCCCAACGTCGCCGGTCAGCTTTGTCCCCGGGCAAGGGCGACCACCCGGGCAAACATCTGCTTGAGCACAGGGGGAATGTGCTCGCTGCCGAGGCGCTCCGCCTCCTCCACCACCGCCAGGGCCATGCCTGGCTTGCTGCGATGGTGGATCGCCTTGGCGATGATGCGCCCGGCGTTGAGGGTGGAGCGCCCCCCGACCCCGGCCTCACGCCGGAACACCCCCTCGAACCCGTTCTGGTAGAGGTAGTGTTCTATGTCTGCCGCCGGCAACTGGGTCAGCCGATCCCGCTCGCGCTCCCCCTTGAGCAGGGAGCGGGCGGAGCTCGCATACTTGGCGCCCGCCTCGTCACCGTCGGTGAGCAGGTGCCACTCTATGCCGAAGTCCCGGGCCACCTTGATGAGGGGAGCCTGGCCGCACTGGGCGAACTCGATGATGCGCACCCCCTCCGCCCGCAGGCTGTAGCCGCAGATCTGGGCCAGCTCCGAGAGCAGCCAGATCTCGGTCTCCCCTTCCACCAGCAGCCAGCAGCGGGCAAACATCGACATGGGCCTGTTGATGCGCACATGGAAGGCAATCTTGCGCAGATCGTCGCTGCTGTAGCGCTCCCCTCCCAACTGATGGCAGAGGATGTCCTGCTGGCGGCGCACCAGACGACGCACCTGATTGAGGGGCAAGGAGGAGAGCAGGTCCCCCGAGTTGGTGGTGAGCAGCTTCTGGCCGGGCAACTGCTCCAGCAGACCCCAGGCCAGGGCCAGCATGGTGGGATGCAGGCGGCTCTCTGGGTCTTCCAGCATCAGTATGGGTCTGGCCCCCTCCTCCAGCTCCCGATTGCCCCGGGCGTGGAGCAGCATGGCCGCCATGCCCGCCATGGCCAGTTGCAGCGCCCGGTTGTCTGCATTGCGCAGCAGCACCTGCAGGTTGCCGGGATTGCGCAGGGTCATGGGGCGATTGACGATATCCCGCTGGCTGCGAGGCTTGTGCTTGATGGGCGCCAGGGCACTGAAGTAGTGCTCCATCAACTGCTGCACCGCCTGCAGCGCCTCCTTGAGTTCTGGCTCGCCGATGCGCTGGGGCTCGTCGGTGAGCTTGCCGGCCAGCTCGTCCAGCCGCTGCTCGCACAGATCCCCCCAGGGCAGCCGCTCGATGCCCTCCCGGGCGGTACGGGCATCCCGCAGCCTGAATACCGGGTTCATGGTAATGAGCAGACGCACCAGCGCCTCATTGTTGTCGATGGCCAGACTCTTGCCGATGCCGTCGAGAAAGTCGTGGGTGGTGAGCACGCTGCCATCGTCCTGCAACTCGGCGCTGGCACGATAATGCACCCGGTGGAACTTGTCCTTGTGGGGGATCCAGGCCGCCCCGAGGCGGGCCAGACGGCGGGAGTGCTGGCACATCTGGGGACGATACTCGCTGAAGGTGAGCACCAGTTGCAGCGTGCGCGAGGGTTCGAGCTCGGGATCTTCGGGCCGGTGAAAATCATCCTGACCAAATTGATAGGGCTCGGCATCCCCCAGCAGACACCAGAGGGCCCGCAGCAGGCTGGATTTGCCCCAGGCGTTTTCGCCGATGAGCACAGTGGTGTTGTCCAGCCCGAGGGAGAGGCGATTTATTCCGCGAAAACCTTTGACTTCAATGCGTTCCAGAAACATGCGGCCATATCCAGTCCATCCTGATGGCGCAATAGTGGCAAAGTTGCCGGAAAAATCCTATCGGGTTACGGCGTTTTCAGCGGGAACTGTGAGGAACGAGCGGTTCGGGCGGCGTCGGCTGGGTGGCGCGATAGAGGGGGGCATTCCAGTGGTTGAACCAGAGATGGCGAGTACGAGTCTGACGTTTGCGATGATTCAATGGGCATTCCTTTCAATGGACAAGAGACAGAGGGTACACCTCTTTTGCCCAGAGTCTCAGGGTTATCTGTGACAGGACAATGACAACTGGGCTCGCCACTGGCCCGGGCTCAGGCCGAACGCCTCCCGAAAACGGTTACCAAAATGGGCCTGGGAGGAGAAGCCGCACTGGGCGGCGATGCTGGCCAGGGGCTCGCTTCCGGCCAGCAACTGCTTGGCCCGCTTGAGCCGCAGCCCGAGCAGGTAGCGGTGGGGCGGACAGCCCAGGCTCTGCCCGAACATCCGGGCGAAGTGGTATTCGCTCAGACCCGCCTCCCGGGCGAGCTCTCCCAGAGTGACCGGCTCGGCCAGGTGAGCCTGCAGATACTCCTGTACCCGGCGCACCACGGCTGGGGCCAGGCCGCCGCGCACCTCCGGCAGCGCCGGGGCCTCGCGGGTGTGATGGCGATAGGCGTGCAGCATCAGCATCCAGGCACCGTGGGAGAGCGCCATGCGATCGATGCCGTGCTGCCAGTCGAGCTTCATCAATTGCCCCTGCACCAGGGCCGCCGCCTGGGGATCGTCGATGAAGGTCTTGTCTTCCAGTTGCAGATGACGCCCCTCCTTGTCGCACGCATGCTCGGCGATACGGGTGAAGTGGCCGGGGGTGAAGTAGAGGTGGAAGAAGCGAAACTCCTCGCGCACCAGCCACTCGGACCTGTGGTGATCCGGCATGATGCACACCTTGCCCGCACCGCCATGGCCACCGGGGCCGTCCAGCCGCTCGGTCTGCTCGCCCCCTTGCAGGTAGACGCTGATGGTGTGGTTGCCCGGCTTGTGGTAGCGGGTCTGATCGTAGCGGTTGCACCAGCTCGCCACCCCGAGCCCGGGCTCCAGCCAGCAGGAGTCCTCCAGCCTGGCACCGGTGCTCACCAGGGCATCAAAGACCCCTGCCTGTCTTGTCTGCTGCATGGCATGCTGCACGCTTGCGTCCCTCTCTGGCACTTGCCGCCCCTTTCCTGTCGCCATCTTATCGCGCCTCATGGTCAAAGGCTGCGCCTCCGTTGAAAAAACCGCAAGATGGTGCAAGCCGGCGCCCCGCCTCCCGGTTCATGCTGATCACATCATCTTCTCTTGATGGGATCACACCATGAATCTGATGCTCTATGTTTCCACCGTCCTCATCTGGGGCAGCACCTGGATTGCCATCGCCTGGCAGCTCGGCCCCATCCCCATCGAGGTCTCGGTGCTCTATCGTTTCGCCCTGGCGGCCCTGGCCCTGTTCGCCCTGCTCACGGTGAGCGGCAAGTTTCCGCGCCTGCCCTGGGCGGGCCAGCGTTATGCAGCCCTGCTCGGCGCGTTGCTCTTTTCCACCAACTTCCTCTGTTTCTACCACGCCACCCTCTATATCCCGAGCGGTCTGTCGGCGGTGATTTTCGCCAGCGCCAGCATCTTCAACGGCCTCAATCTCTGGCTGTTCGAGGGTAAACGACCGGGCCTGCGCTGGCTGCAAGGATCGTTGCTGGGGCTGCTTGGCACCCTGCTGCTCTTCTGGCCGGTGCTGGCGGATGCGCAACTGGGTGCAAACGGCTGGAAGGGCTTGCTCTTTGCCTGCGCCGGCACCCTCTGCTTCTCCCTGGGCAACCTGGTCTCCGCCCGGGGACAGCGCCAGGGCTATCACGTATTGCAGATGGTACCCTGGGGCATGGTCTACGGCGTGGCGCTGCTGCTGGGCTGGGTCACGGTACTCGGTCAATCACTCACCCTGCCCACCGACCCGCGCTACCTCGCCGCCATGGTCTATCTGGCCATCTTCGGCTCCGTCATCGCCTTCACCGCCTACCTCACCCTGGTGGGGCGCATCGGTGCCAGCAAGGCGGCCTACGCCACCGTGCTCTTCCCCCTGGTGGCCCTCACCCTCTCCACCTTCTATGAAGGCTTTGTCTGGCAGACGGTCTCCATCGTCGGCGTGGCGGTGAGCCTCATCGGCAACCTGGTGATCTTCGCGCCCCCCGTCAAGGCGTGGCGCTGGCCGCTATCAAGGGCCGCAAACGGTACTTGCCCCTGATGCCACCAGCCCCTAAGGTAACCGCGTCCAACACACGAGGAGGGAGGACGCATGTTACTGGAAGGGCTGGAGACACTCTGCCTGCTGGCAAGCGAGGGCACCATGGCCAAGGTTGCAAGCCGCCTCTATATCAGTCAGTCGGCGGTCAGCAAGCGCATCGCCCAACTGGAGCAGCGCCTTGGCAAGAAGCTCATCGAGCCGGATGGCCGTCATATCCGCCTCACTCCCCAGGCCCGTGAGCTGCTCGCCCGGGTAGCCCCGAGCCTCGCCGAAATGAAGGGGGTGCTGGCGGACAGCCAGATCCTCACGGATCAGACCCCTCTGTCCATCGCCTGCTCCGAAACCCTGCTGGCGGGCTACCTCGCCCGCTTCATGCACGCCTACCTTGAACGGGATCCCCACATTGCCCTCTCTACCCACCACACCCCGGTCATCCTGGCCCGGGTGCGCGGCGGGGATGCCCTGCTCGGGATCTGCGCCGGTCGCCTGCCGCCGGGCCATGGGCTGTGTGCCGAACGGCTGCTGGAGGAGCCCTTCTATCTGGTGGGGGACGCTCTGGATGAGGCGGCGCAGCCGGATCACCAGGGCGCCTTGCAAGAAACTGTGACCAGCAAGCAACTGACTGAAGGCGACGTGAGTCAGGGGATGCAGGGCAAGGTGCGCAAGATCCTGACCATGGATCTGGAGAACCCCTCCAACCGCTATCTGCGCGAGCCCCTGGCCGCCCTCGGGCTTATCCCCGCCATGGAGCTCGATTCCTACCTGGCGCTGATCGAGCTGGCCAAGGCAGGCATTGGCCCCGTGCTCCTGCCCGCCGGCCTGCTGGCGCTGGTGGGTGAGCAGGGGACACAGGCACGCCCCCTGCCGGGACTGGGCCGCCCGCTCCACCTGGTCTATCGGCCAAACAGCCTCAAGCGCGATCGCATTGCCCGCCTGGTGCAAGCGCTGCAAGCCCATTTCCGGCAACTTTCGGCACAGGGCTGAAACGCAAGAGGGCCCGATCTGCGATCGGGCCCTCGTCATGGGGGGTACCGGCTCAGCCCAGCCAGGCAAAGAGCTCGGGGTACTGGCTCCACACCAGCTTGGCGGACATCACCAGGGAGACGGTCACCAGCAGCGGCTTGATGAGCTTCACCCCTTTCTTGAGCACCAGCTTGGAGCCCATGCGCGCCCCGATGAACTGCCCCAGCGCCATGCACAGCCCCACGCTCCACACCACCTTGCCCCCCAGGGTGAAGAAGAGCAGGGAAGCGATGTTGGAGGTGAAGTTGAGCAGCTTGGTGTGGGCGGTGGCCCGCGCCATGCCAAAGCCCGCCAGGGCCACGAAGCCGATGGCAAAAAACGACCCAGTGCCCGGCCCGAAGAAGCCGTCATAAAAGCCCACGCCCCCGCCCACCAGCAGGGCGAACGCCATGGGGGTGAGGCGGCGCTGACTCTCCGCATCGCTCACCCTGGGGGAGAAGTAGAAGTAGCAGGCAAACGCCATCAGCAGGAAGGGGAGCAGCCGCTCCAGGATGGCGGCATCAATGGTCTGCACCGCCAGGGTGCCGATGGCCGCCCCGATGAAGGTGCAGATGACCGCCGGCCAGATGATGGCCCACTCAAGGAGCCCCTTGCGGGCATAAAACCAGGTGGCGGAGAAAGAACCGAAACTGCTCTGCAACTTGTTGGTGCCAAGCACCAGGGCCGGCGGCATGCCAGTGGCCAGCAGGGCCGGCACCGTCAAAAGCCCCCCGCCCCCGGCGATGGCATCGATAAAGCCGGCGATGAGGGCCACCCCGAACAGGGCGACCAGGGTGAGCAGTTCCAGTTCCATCCATAGACCTCGTGTGATTGGCGGCGCCCGGCATGGCCAGGAGCCTGAAGGAGTCAACAGGTCGCTATCCTAGCGAGGGCGGGCTCATGAAGCCAACGAAACAATGGCAGCCAACTAATTCCTTATTTTCATCAATCAGCCCGCGAGAGGGCCTGCGCCTTGATAACCGCCAGCCTCTGTAGCAGGGGCACTTCATCGGCACCGGGTGCACGGCTCACCCGGCCAGCCATGTAGCGGCTGCTGATGAGGATTAATCCAGAGCGCGGTTCTGGCCCTTGATGACCTCCAGCCCCTGTAGCAGGGGCGCTTTATCCTCACCGGGTGCACGGCTCACCCGGCCAGCCATGTAGCGGCTGCTGATGAGGATTAATCCAGAGCGCGGCTCTGGGCTTTGATGGCCTCCAGCCCCTCCAGCAGGGGCGCTTCATCCGCACTGGGTGCACGGCTCACCCGGCCAGCCATGTAGCGGCTGCTGAAGAGATTGAACCAGAGCTGCAGCGCCTGTCCCGCCCGCAGCTCCCCGGCCACTTCCAGCACGCAGGCGGCCACCTCGGCGGTGCACAGGTGCTCGTCGCTGTGGGCAACGCGCATGCCGTAGGTAGAGAGCGCATCCGGCTTGATGGCGAGCACCGGGAAGCCGTCCAGATAGGGACTCTTGTTGAACATCTTGCGCGCCTCGGGCCAGGTGCCGTCCAGCAGGATGAACAGCGGCTTCTTGCCGGGAGCCAGTACCACCTCGCCGGTCAGGCGGTCGGGCGCTTTCTCGCAGGCGGGAAAGACCACGTAGGGCTGCCAGGCGGGATCCGCCAGCAGGGCCAGCAGCTCGGGATGGGGTTCGGTACGCGACCAGAGAAAGGCCCAGGTGGAGTCCGGCAGCACGTCGGCGATGAGGCGCCCGGTGTTGGAGGGCTTCATGGGCTCGCTGTCATACATCATGAGGCAGAACCCGGCCTCGGCCTTGAGCGCCGGGCGCCAGTCGCAGGCACACCAGTCGTGGCGCAGCTGGCAGGCATCGCAGCGTGGCACGCTGCCGCCACGGGCAAGAAAGGGTCGGGTCGAGACGCTCTTGCGCCAGATGCGCAGGCGGTTGACGGCGTGATCGGGGATGGGCTTCATGAAACGCGGCTCTGACGGTGCCTGTGGCGGGACAAAAGGGGGCTGATTGTAACGGCGCGCCCTCCTGGCGGCAAGGCTTGCCGGGCGGCGCCCTGCCCCCTTCCCTCCCCGCATTCTGCCCGCCTCGCCCCCATGAAAAAGGGGCCCTGAGGCCCCTACTCACCATCCGTTGCAACCGGGTCTGGCGATGTCAGACCGCCTTTCGCAGGATCTGCTCCAGATAGTGCGCGAAGCTGTGGCCATGGTGCTCCAGCAGTTTCGGGAACATGGAGATGGAGGTCATGCCCGGGAAGGTGTTGATCTCGTTGAGCAAAATCTCCCCCTCTTCGGTCAGGAAGAAGTCGATGCGCGACAGGTGGGTCAGCTTGAGCTGACGGAACGCCTTGAGCGCGTACTCGTGAATGGCGTCAGCCTGCGCCTGAGTCAGTCCCTCGGCCTTGAGCGCGGTCTCGGTGTGACTGGCGCTGCTGTACTTCTCTTCATAGGTGTAGAACTTGTCCTGGGGTACGCAGATCTCCCCCGGATAGGTGGCCACCAGCTCGTCACCATACTGGTAGACCGCCACTTCCAGCTCACGGGGCTTGACCGCTTTTTCGATCAATACCTGCTCGGAGTAACCGAAGGCATCGGCAATGCCCTTCACCAGGTCTGACTCGTTGCTGGCGGAGTAGCAACCCACGGAAGAGCCCTGGGAGGCCGCCTTGATGAAGACCTTGCCCCACTTGGCCAGCGCCGCTTTTGCCTCGGTCAGGCTCGCCTCGTCCTGCTCGGTCAGGAACAGGTAGGGGGTATTGGGGATGCCGATGGCGGTGAGCCACAGCTTGGTGGTGATCTTGTTGAAGCACACCTTGCTCGCCTCGGCGTCACAACCCAGATAAGGCAGGCCGGCCAGCTCGAGGAAGGATTGCAGATCGCCGGTCTCACCGGGATAACCGTGGATGCAGGGCACCACGTAGTCCACCGGACGGGCCACGCTGTCGAACGAGAGCAGCTTGTCCAGCCCCAGCTTGCACTCGCGACCGTCGGCGCTGAGCCAGCGGTCGGCAAACATCTCGACCCGGGTCACTTCGATACCGGGCAGGAGCCCGAGCTGTTTTTCGAGGAAATTGGCGCTGCGCAGCGAGACTTCGTGCTCGGAGCCGCCACCGCCGCACAGCAGCAAGACATGCATGTTCTTCATTAGATGTGATCCCTTGGGAGAAGCGGCTTCGTCATCACCATGTCAAACCCAACCGCATGAAAACCGGACGAAGCCAGAAACGAACATAAGTGCGGGCAGTGTAGCAAGGGAGGGGAAGCCTTGTCAGCCGATGGGGCGCACCTCCCCCTGCCCGGACAGATAAAAGTCTCTTCCTGTGTCAGAAACAGGATGAAATGCGCTCAGCGGGGGGGATCGACCCGCCCGGCGCCATTGCCGTTGACCCGAAACCAGCCGGCAATGCTGTAGCGCTCCCGGCTTGCGGGCAGCACCTCGTGGGGAAACTCTTCAGACAGGAAGAGCACCAGCCGCCCGCCCCGGGGGGAGACATCCATCAGAAACTGCTCGCTGTCGTCATAGACCCGCAATATTCCCCCCGCCTCTGGCTGCCAGTCGTTGTTCAGGTAGAACACCGAGGTGAGCCGGCGGTTGGATCGCCCGGCGAAGGCGTCGCGATGGGTGACGTAGAAGTCCCCCTGACGGTAGCGGGCAAAGTGGGCCTCGTAGTCGAACAGCCCCAGCATCAGGCTGCGATTGGCGGCCAGACGCAGGGACTCCATCCGGGCCAGATAGTCGGCCACCGGCGCGCCGAGGGAGGCGTCGAGCCAGTGGATCTGATCCCGACGGATATCGCGGTTGTCCTGATGCAGGGTCTCGCGCCCGATCCCCGCCGGTCGCCACTCATCCGGCAGGCAAGCCTTGAGGGCATCCACCTCGGCGGCGGTTAAAAAATCATCCACTATCACCCAACCCCGGGTGTAGATGGCATCCATGACGGCTTGATAGTCCAAGATAGGCTCGCAGCGAGGGGAGAGAGTGCGCTTTGTAGCGACTTCGGACCATCGGCACAAACCGGATTGCTTCTCTTGAGAAGTCCCGCCATCAATAGGAGTCTGGGGGGAACAGACGCCCTCCCCCTTGCTCCCCGGCCCTCGGCCCGTTAACGTGCAAGGATTGTCCCCGGGCGCCTTGTCGCCCCTCTTGCATCAGGAGAAACCATGCCCCTGCCCCTCATCCCCCTGCAACGACTCGATGGCACGGCCTGGTCCACCGCCGATCTGCAGGGCCGTGTCGTGCTGGTGGTCAACGTGGCAAGCCGCTGCGGTTTTACCCCCCAATACACCGGGCTTGAGGCCCTCTATCGCCAGTTCGGCCCCCAAGGCTTCGAGATCCTGGGCTTTCCCTGCGATCAGTTCGGCCATCAGGAGCCGGGCGATGCCGAGGAGATCGCCCGCTTCTGCTCGCTCGACTACCCGGTCAGCTTCCCCCTGATGGCCAAGTGCGAGGTCAACGGCGCCGGGGCCCACCCCCTCTATCGCTGGCTCAAGGAGCAAAAGCCCGGACTCCTTGGCAGCGAGGCCATCAAGTGGAACTTCACCAAGTTCCTGATTGACCGTGAAGGCCGGGTGGTGGACCGCTTCGCCCCCCAGACCAGGCCGGAGGATCTGGTGCAGGCCATCGAGGGACTGCTCTGACGGGCGTGCGCCGAGGCCAGGGGGGCCCCTCTTAGCGCCCCCTGGCCTTTCCCTGCCGGGATGGCCGTGGCAACCCTGCTCGCGACACGGCTGCTGCGCGTGCGCCTCGCATCTGCTATATTACGCGCCCACTGTCTCTTGTGCGGTCGCTTTGCCGGGCTCAGGCCCAGCCTCGATGGCGGCCCACCCTATTTTCCATGTCGTGACGGACCAAGGCTGCCGTCACCCGTTGAGCCCAAGGCTCGGAGTGTCCCTCGAACATGTCATTCAATGAACTGGGTCTGTCACCGCACATCCTGCGGGCCGTCAAGGAGCTGGGTTACGAACAACCCACCCCCATCCAGCAGCAAGCCATTCCCGCCATCCTGGCCGGGCAGGACGTGCTGGGCGGCGCCCAGACAGGCACGGGCAAGACGGCCGGTTTCACCCTGCCCATGCTTCATCGACTGCTGGCCAACCACGGCCGTGGCGGTCGTCGCCAGGTGCGAGCCCTGGTGCTGACCCCGACCCGGGAGCTGGCCGCCCAGGTGGGCGAGAGTATCATCAAATATGCCCACCACCTGCCGTTTCGTACCCTGATCGCCTATGGCGGCGTCAGCATCAAGCCGAACCTGGACGCCATCAAGCTCGGGGTCGACATCCTGGTCGCCACCCCGGGCCGCCTGCTGGATCTGCTGACCCAGGGCGCCCTGACCCTGAGCGCCCTCGAGGTGCTGGTGCTGGATGAAGCGGACAGAATGCTCGACATGGGGTTCATCACCGACATTCGCCGCATCATGAAGGCCCTGCCGGAGGAGCGTCAGACCCTGCTCTTCTCCGCCACCTTCTCCAATGACATCAAGGCGCTGGCGGACGATCTGCTCAAGGATCCCACCCTTATCGAGGTGGATCCCAGCAACACCGCCGCCGAGCAGGTAAGCCAGCGCATCATCCAGGTCGATCGGGAACGCCGCCGGGAGATGCTCTCCCACATGATTGGCCGTGGCAACTGGCAGCGGGTGTTGGTGTTCGTGCGCACCAAGCAGATTGCCGACAGGCTCGCCCAGCAGATGCAGAAAGATGGCCTGGATACGGTCGCCATCCACGGTGACAAGAGCCAGGGGGCCCGCAACCGGGCGCTGGCGGATTTTCGTGAAGGCAAGGTGCGGGTGCTGGTTGCCACCGATATCGCCGCACGGGGTCTGGACATCGATCAGCTGCCCCACGTGATCAACTTCGAGCTGCCCCAGATGGCGGAGGATTACATCCACCGCATCGGCCGCACCGGCCGTGCCGGGCGCGGCGGCGAGGCCATCTCCCTGGTGAGCCAGGACGAGCTGGGTCAGCTCAAGGAGATCGAGGCGCTGATCGGCCAATCCCTGACCGTGGAGATCCTGGAAGGGTACGAGCCGAGCGGCAAGCCGAGCCGCCAGACCCTGCCGGGCAGCAAGCCGGTGCAAAACCCGCCCCGCGCCCGTGGCCATGCCAACGCCAAGGGCAAACCCGCCGCCGGGAAAGGCAAGGGGGATGGCGCCAAGAAGCCGGCCCAGCCTGCGCAAAACAAGTCCCGCAAGCGGGAAGTGGTGGGCGAGGATATCGGTTTCGCCCCCATGCGCCGTCTACCCAAGGCCCAGCGGGGCGACTATCAGGACAACTCCAACGAGGAGTGAGACGGTGCGAGCACTGCGTCCTGAACAACAAAAAACCGCCCGAGGGCGGTTTTTTCATGCGCCAGCCTCGGCAGACAGGACCAGATGCAGCAGGGGATAAGGTTTGCCCTGCCCGTCCAGTGCCGAGCGGCCCACCACCTCGAAACCCAGGTGGCGATAAAAACCGAGGGCCGGTTCATTTTGCTCGTTGACGTCCACCCGGGTCGCCCCCAGATGGTGGATGGCATCGGCTACCAGCAGACGGCCCACTCCGCCCCCCTGCCTGCCGGGGTCGACGAAGAGCATCTCGATATTGCCCTCGGCCACCCCGATAAAACCGACGATCTCGCCATTGTCTACTCTGGCACAGTTCAGCGTCACGGCATCGAAATAGTGCTCCAGGATCAAGGGCCTCAGGGCCGCTATGTCGGCTTCTTGCAGGAAGTGGTGGCTGGCGCGCACCGAGGCCTCCCAGATGGTGATAAGGGTTGGGTGATCGCACTTTTGTGCGGCGTCAATTTTCATCGCTACCTCAATATGTTGCGGATAACAGCCCACGCCTTTGATGATGCAGCAGTCCATGGGACTTATTGCGGCGCCTTGATAACAAACCCTTTCTCGATGCCGGCCTTGAAACCGAGTCCCTCATAGAGGCGATGAGCGGCCTCCCGCCCCTCCCCTGAGAGCAGCATCACCTTGTAGCAATCCAGCTCCCAGGCCAGCGCCAGGGTATGCTCCAGCAACTGATGGCTGAGCCCCTGGCGGCGAAACGCGGCACCCGTGATCACATGCTCTATGATGCCGAAGGGTCGGCCGCCGTTGGTGAGAGTCGGGATCACCCCGAGCTGGCAGCTGGAGGCCAGCTGGCCCTCCACCAGGGCCACCATGATGCGGGTATGGGGCAGATCAAGCATCGCCGCCAATCCCTCGCGGGCCCCTTGCTCGTCGAGCACGGGGTCCTGAGGCCTGAGTTCCTGATAAAGGGCCAGCAGCCCGGCCAAGTCCTGCGCCTCACACTCTCTTATCACCACTGTCGTCATCATGCTGATCTCCCTTGGCATCGATATCAGGCGGGTCTTGGGGCAAACATGATGATGGCCATGCCGATCAGGGCCACCCCGGCCCCCACCAGATCCCACAGGCTGGGTTTGATGCCATCCACGGCCCAGAGCCAGAGAATGGCCACGAAGATGTAGACGCCGCCATAGGCGGCATAGACGCGGCCAGCGGCGGTCGGGTGCAATGAGAGCAGCCAGGCGAACAGGGCCAGGCTCAGGGCCGCGGGCAGCAGCAGCCAGACGCTCTTGCCCTGGGTCAGCCAGAGATAAGGGAGATAACAGCCCAGGATCTCGGCAACCGCAGTCACCAGAAACAGGGCCAGGGTCTTGAGTTCAACCATGAATACTCGGGATCCTTGCAGGCAGAATGGACTTCTTGTGGCAAATCATACTGTTATATCCAGCCACTGCAATCGGCTTTCGAGGTGCACGGTTCAGGGCACGGGAGGCAGATGGCGGAGCGCGAACAGGATCGAGGAACATCATGCGCTTGGCATGGCGTGCGGTAGGTATAGAGGGAATGCAAACTGGGGATAGAAAGCCGACAGGGAACGGGCTGCGCTGTGCTTAAAAACAGTCAGGCCCGCCGAAGCGGGCCTGACGACAGGATTAGCGGGTCTTGACCGCCTGCAGCAGCACGGAGACATCCGGCCCGAAGCGGCGGGCTCGGATGGTCTCCTGGATATCCTGCTCGTCGTAGCGACTGGCGGGGTAGACCACCACGCAGGCGGTGTCACCGGGAGCGAGGAAGTGGGTCTCGCCAAAGGGGGTATAGCGGGTGGCACCGATGCTGATGAGCGCATGGGCCGGGCGCCCCGCCTGGGCCAGCAGCCCCTGGATATACTCGGCCGGGCCTTCGTCCTGCTGATGGTTGAACTTGTCGATGGCCCACGCCAGCAACTGACCGTGGAAGTAGCTGTAGTCCACCGCCGCGCTGTCGATCCCGTAGGGGTGCAGCTCACCGCCGCGCTCCAGGTAGCAGGCGATGCGGTAGTCATCGAGCTCGCATCCGGCGGCAAAGTGGGTCAGGGGCAGCAGGTTCGCGGCCAGCCCCTTGCTCTCTTCACCCCAGTTCTTCTTCTCGCTGATCTTGTTGGCATTGGGGCGACGGATGGAGCAGTCGTTGTAGGCGCCAAACGCCTTGGGATGGATGGCCACCACCAGCTCCCCCGCGTACTCCAGCTCGCACCACAGTGCCACCTCGGGTTCAATCTGCACCTTTTCGTCCCCGCTCACCGCCGCCTCCGGCAGGAAGATGGCCTCGCCGCTCAGGGGAAAGACCCCGAGCTGGCCGGGATGGTTCGGCACATAGAAGGGGAACAGCGCCTTGGGGGCGACCTTGTCGTCAACCTTGACGGCGACGAAATCCGCCGCCTCCCCTGCCTGTTCCAGGTGACCGGCGAAGTTGCCCGCCACGCCCAGTCCGATAAAGGGGGTCTGTGAGGTGATCTGCATCTGTGGCTCCACTGGCGCGGCCGGGGCCGCCGCCTCGTTGTCGTTGTTCAGGGCGGCAATACCGCCAAAGAGGGAGCTTATTAGAGCACAGCCCCCGGACGGCGCCCAGCCACCGGGCCACAAGCTGTGCACCAGGGCGGATTTTCCCTCACCATCTGGTCATAAAGTCGGCAGTCAATGCGAAGCTGTGATCCCGATGCTTGGGAGAGCCCGGCACTTTTGCTAGGCTGCCCTATTCATTTGCCGTTCGGGAGCCGTCGCAAGGCCATGACCACCCACTTTCAGGGGCGCTTCGAGGTGGAGTTCAAATACCGCCTGACGGACAGCGCCGCCTTTGTGCATACCCTCACGGCCCTCGGCCCCGAGGTGATGGTGGCGGACAATCATGAGCAGGACTGCTACTTCGACACGGCAGATGGCGCCCTGGCCCGGGAGGAGAAGAGCCTGATCATCCGCACCATGGCCCCCAGCGGCATCCGGCTCTGGATAGTCAAAGGGCCCGGACCCGATCGCTGCGAGGCGGTCAACATCACCGATACGGACAAGGCGACCAGCATGGTGCGCACCCTGGGCTACCAGCCGGTGCTGACCATCGACAAGCGGCGCAGCATCTATTTTCTGGGGGCCTTCCACGTCACGGTGGATCACCTGGCAGGTGTCGGTGATTTTGCCGAGCTCGCCATCATGACTGACGACGAGGCCGCCCTGCCCGCCTACCGCGCGCAGTTGCTGGCGCTGGCTAGCCGGCTGGGACTGGCGCCCGAGATGCGGGAAACCCGCTCCTATCGCACCCTGTGCGAGCAGCGAGCCCCCCTTTGACAAGCGGCAACAAGAGGAATCTGCCCATGATCGACAAACTCGCCTGGTTGACCTTCAAGGAGGGACAACTGCTGTGCGCCCGCTCCCACGGCAAGGACATCTACTACATTCCGGGGGGCAAGCGCGAGCCGGGCGAGAGCGACGAGGCGGCCCTCGTTCGTGAAATCGAGGAAGAGCTCGCGGTCACCCTGAAACCCGACACCCTGGCGTTCGCCTGCGAGTTCAGCGCCCAGGCGGACGGCAAGCCGCAAGGGGTGAATGTCAATCTGCGTTGCTACACGGGGGACGCCGACGGCACGCCCGTCGCCTCGGCGGAGATCGCCGAGCTGCGCTGGCTGGACAGCCGCCACCTGGCCGAAGTCTCCCCCGTCTCCCGCCTGCTGTTCCAGTGGCTGGCAGCGCAGGGACTGATCCATTAAGAGACGGCGCACCTGACCGGATGATGATGGCACCGGCAGGAGAGTCCGCGCCCGAGACGTTAATCCCCCACGTGGGCCAAGAGAGAAGATGAGGACATTCAATGGAGATCCTTGAGGTCGAGAGCACCAGAGGCATCAAACCGGCGCTGATCGCCCTGCTGCAAGATTGCGTGGCCAGCGGTGCCTCGGTGGGCTTTCTGCCTCCCCTGCAGGAAGAGCAGGGGCTGGCGTACTGGCAAGGCATAGAGGGGGAGCTGGCGGATGGAGTGCGCAAGCTCTGGGTGGCGTTCGATCAGCACCATCTGGTGGGCGCCCTGCAGCTCTCCCTGTGCACCAAGGCCAACGGGGGCCACAGGGCCGAAGTGGAAAAGCTGATGGTCCACAGCCAGGCCCGTGGCAAGGGGGTGGGCCGCGCCCTGATGAACGCCATGGAGCAAGGGGCCCGTGACGCCAGGCGCACCTTGCTGGTGCTGGATACCCGGGTCGGCGACGTGGCCTCCAGCCTCTATCGCCAGCTCGGCTATCAGGAGGCCGGCCAGATCCCGGACTTCGCCCGCAATGGGGACGGCACCCTCGCCGCCACCCAGTTCTTCTACAAGCAGCTCTGAGGCAGACGGCCTGGCAAGACCGGACAGCGTGCCGATCTTGCCCCCGCCAAGGCTCGGCGCACATAGGTTTTTGGTTCAATCAGACTCATCGGCAAGGAGCCATCATGATATTGGAAGTCGCCCATCTGCAGATCATTCCCGGCAAGGCCACTGACTTCGAGCAGGCCTTCGCCCGGGCCCAGCACATCATCAGCGCCATGCCCGGCTACCTGGGCCACCAGTTGCAGCGTGCCCTGGACGATCCCCATCACTACCTGCTGCTGGTGCAGTGGGCGCGGCTGGAAGATCACACCCGGGGGTTCAGGGGCTCCCCCCGGTACCAGGAGTGGAAGGCCCTGCTGCACCACTTCTACGACCCCTTCCCCAGGGTCGAACATTTTCAGGATGCAACACCGATCAGCGCCGCAAGCTGAACCTTGATCAGCTCGTCCCGTCACGGGCTGATCAATGGCGTCAGGCCAGGCGCTCGGCCCTGTGGGCAATCTGCGGATCGGCAAAGGCGCTCTGGGCCGCGATGAGCTGCAGCTCGTAGGCATTCGCCTCCCAGGTCTGTCTCAGCACCGCATCCACCGCGGCGTTGGTGCGCTCGAAGGCACTCACCCCATCATATCCCGCCTGCAGGTTGGCCAGCATCAGGGCGCTGATGAGATCCCCCACGCCCACCGGCTGGCGCGCGAAATCGTAAAGGGGACGGGCGATCAGATAGTCTCCCTCGGGAGTGGCAAGCAGCATCTCGAAGCGGCCGGGGACGCTGGCGGCACGACCCAGGTGCTTGACCAGCACCATCTTCACCCCCTTCTCCAGCAACTGGTGTGCGGCGATCCGGGTCTGGGCCAGGGTTGTCAGATGGACATCGCACAGGGTCTCCAGCTCCAGCAGATTGGGGGCCATGATGTCCGCCACCGGCAGGGCCTGCTCGGTGAGAAAGCGGGTGACGCCCGGGGCGACGATGCACCCCTTCTCCGGATGCCCCATCACGGGATCGCAGAAATAGAGGGCCGCCGGATTGGCTCGCTTCACCGCCGCCACCACCGCCAGGATCTCGTCCCCCTGCTCCGCCGAGCCCAGATAGCCGCTCAGCACCGCATCGCAGCGCGCCAGCACCTCGATATTGCAAAGCCCCTGGCACAGGGCGGCAATGTGGCCCGCCGGCATTGCCATTCCCTGCCAACCCGCCTCGTACTGGGTGTGGTTGGAGAACTGCACCGTATTGATGGGCCACACCTCCATGCCGAGACGGCGCATGGGGAACACGGCGGCGCTGTTGCCGGCACAGCCAAACACCACGTGGGACTGGATAGAGAGAATGCGTTTCATCGACACCACCGCACAAGAAACCTGAGGAAAAGAGGCAATATATCGGATGAAGAGACGGCTCTTCCAGCAATTAACGCCCTGACTCCCTATTTATGCTTCTGCAGGCCTAACCTGCCGCATATTTGACCGCCGCTACCCTGTTTCTGCACAATCCTGGAGCCATCTGCCCGCGGCTGCGGGGTGATAAATGTACTTGTACGCCTCTTGTCTGATGGCATACAAGGTGGTTTTTCAATCAACCATGAACAGTCGGGATCAAGGATGAGGTCCGATGAAAAGGCGCCAGTCGGCAGTCGGCAGTCGGCAGTCGGCAGTCGGCAGTCGGCAGTCGGCAGTCGGCAGTCGGCAGTCGGCAGTCGGCAGTCGGCAGTCGGCAGTCGCAAAATAAGGCAACAAGGGCAAGGGTCAAGGAGACGTCGGAAGATCACAGGACGAACGCGGCCTGCCCTTGCCTGACACCGTGGCAACGGCAAGCCATACGAAGTGGCGACAGCAAGTCGCCAGCAGTCATCAGAGGGAGCGCGGTGCCCTTGGGCGTCTCAATCCCGGGCGAAGTGGTAGACCCAGCCTTCGTCCGGTGCCATCTCCTCCGGCAGGTCCACCAGAGCAGGCAGCGAGGTGACGACCCCTTCAGCCGCATATTGCAGGGCCATCAGGGCGCAGAGCGCGGCATCATAGGGATCCGTTCCAGGGATGAGGATTGCTGGCAGGTGGGGTTGCAGCTCGGGCCGCACCGCAGAGGCTTTGCCCCCCATTTTGGCCAAGGCGGGATAGACCTCCAGCACCGCGCGCCCGGCAGCCCTCGCCTGTTTTGGCACCAGTTGCAGATCCCCGAGACGCGGCAGCATGGAGAGGGCCAGGGTGGCGTTGTTGCCGAGCCTGTCGAAGGTGGCGGAGAGGGGCTTCTTGCCATAGTGCTGATGGAGCCAGCGCTCGCAATCCCGGTAGGCGTAAGGGTTGTCAATCTCCCGCTGAGGCACGGGAAAGCCGCTCCCCCGCCCCGCCAGCAGTTCGGCGAGGGCGCGGGGAAAGGCCAGGGGCGCATCGATGCCGAGAGCAAGGCGCGGGCAGGCCAGCACCTGCATCAGCGCCACCTCGTCTTGCAGGGCCGGGCGCAGCAGGGCATCCAGATCCGGCGCGACCCGGGAGCTCAGCCGAAACAGGGGGGAGATCCCGAGCCAGTGCAGACGGGACTCCCGGGCCTGCCAACCCACCACCGCCACCGCCTGGGCATTGCCCTGCCAGCCCCTCACGTCCCAACCGATGCCGATGGCGTCCATGTGTTCCGTTGTCATGCCCCTGTTACCTCTGTGCAGCCTTGATGGAGCACAGGGTAATGGCTGCCCCTCCTAAAGCAAGGGCAAGTTGGCCCCTAGAAGGATTTCTTGAAGTTGATCAGGGGCAGAATGGGGAAGATGCCGTTCTCGGCGTAGTTGGCCAGGCCAATCTGCAAGCCGTCCAGGTGCTTGGTGGCATTGACGAATCCCAGCTGGAAGGTGGTGCGTTCGGCATAGTTGACGAAGCCGACGTTGGCCAGGGCATTGCCCTGGGCGATGTTGACCGCCCCCCAGTTGAGCCCCTTCACATTGTTGGTCAGGTTGACGAAGCCCAGATTGAGGCCGGTATCCTGCCCTTCGTGCCAGTTGACGGCGTTGATGGCGACCCCGCCAAACTGGTGGCGCACCCGGCTCGCGCCAAAGAACACACCAAGCTGCAGGCCGGTGAACTGATCCACATCGGAGAGGGCGAACACCGGCAGATCGATCCCCTTCACCTGGCCGGTGCGGCCGTAGAGGAAGGAAGCCCGTGCCCCTTCCACCTGATTGGACGAGGGCAGGTTGATACCGGGCAGGGAGATCTGGACCGGCGTGCTGGCCTGGGCGACACCGGCGAGGGTCAGGGCACCACAGCCGAGCAGCAGGGCGAACGGTTTCATCGGGGATTCCTTGTGAAGAGGGTGTGGCTCAAGGGTACCAGCGCAGGCCCCGAGGGACGAGACCCCGACCCTTTCCCTGCGTCACCTCTCGTCTGAATCCGGGGATGGCTCTCTCGGCGGATTGGAAAATTCAAACAGAAAATAACATTTATGTCATTTACACCAAAGGTGGATTGGTTGCAGAATGCTCAAACGTGTGTTTGAACAGAGCAAACAACACGTAACACAGGGATGACGTGCTGTACCCGCAAGAAGGGTCGATTGACCCGCAAAAACAGTGTTCTGCCGAACCGGAGACCCATGATGAATATGGACGTGATCAAGAGCTTTACCGAGCAGATGCAAGGCTTTGCCGCCCCCCTCACCCGCTACAACCAGCTGCTGGCCAGCAACATCGAACAGCTGACCCGGTTGCAACTGGCGTCCGCCAATGCCTACGCCGAACTGGGGCTCAACCAGTTGCAGGCCGTCGGCAAGGTGCAGGATGCCCAGAGCCTGGCGGCCCTCGGCACCGTGCAGCTGGAGAGCGCCAGCCAGCTCTCCCGCCAGATGCTGGATGACATCCAGAAGCTCAGCGCCCTCGGCCAGCAGTTCAAGGAAGAGCTGGATGCCCTGACCGCGGACGGCATCAAGAAGAGCACGGGCAAGGCCTGATAACCCCTGGCTGCCCGTCTTGCGGGCAGCCACATCTCCCCACGACTCGACAGAACGGGCAAGTGCCCGCCCCGGGCGTGGGTGAAGGAGAACACATGAGCCAATCATCTTACGGCCCGCTGTTCGAGGCCCTGGCCCACTACAACGACAAGCTGCTGGCCATGGCCAGAGCCCAGACAGAGCGCACCGCCCAGGCCCTGCTGCAGACCAGTCTGGACGATCTGGGCAAGGTGCTGGAGCAGGGCAGCCAGCAGCCCTGGCAGCTGATCCAGTCCCAGATGAACTGGTGGCAGGATCAGCTCAAGCTGATGCAGCACACCCTGCTCAAGAGTGCAGGCCAGCCGAGCGAGCCGGTGATCACCCCGGATCGCAGCGATCGCCGCTTCAAGGCCGAGGCCTGGAGCGAGCAACCCCTTTATGACTACCTCAAGCAATCCTATCTGCTGACCGCAAGACACCTGCTGGCGGCGGTGGATGCCCTGGAGGGCGTGCCCGAGAAGAGCCGGGAGCGGCTGCGCTTTTTCACCCGCCAGTACGTCAACGCCATGGCTCCCAGCAACTTCCTGGCCACCAACCCGGAACTGCTCAAGCTCACCCTGGAGTCCGACGGCCAGAATCTGGTGCGCGGCCTTGCGCTCCTGGCCGAAGATCTGGAGCGCAGCGCCGATCACCTCAACATCCGCCTGACCGACGAGTCCGCCTTCGAGCTCGGCCGGGATCTGGCGACCACCCCGGGCCGGGTAGTGCTGCGCACCGAGCTCTTTGAGCTCATCCAGTACAGCCCGACCACGGCGACGGTGGGCAAGACCCCGGTGCTGGTCGTGCCCCCCTTCATCAACAAGTACTACATCATGGACATGCGCCCCCAGAACTCCCTGGTGGCCTGGCTGGTCGCCCAGGGGCAGACGGTCTTCATGATCTCCTGGCGCAACCCGGGGGTGGCACAGGGGCAGGTCGATCTCGACGACTACGTGGTGGACGGGGTCATCGCCGCCCTGGACGCCGTGGAGGCGGCCACCGGCGAGCGAGAGGTGCACGGCATCGGCTACTGCATCGGTGGCACTGCATTGTCACTCGCCATGGGCTGGCTGGCGGCGCGGCGCCAGAAACAGCGGGTACGCAGCGCCACCCTGTTCACCACCCTGCTGGACTTCTCCCAGCCCGGGGAGCTTGGCATCTTCATCCACGAGCCCATCATCGCGGCGCTGGAGGCCCAGAACGAGGCCAGGGGCATCATGGACGGGCGCCAGCTGGCGGTCTCCTTCAGTCTGCTGCGGGAGAACAGCCTCTACTGGAACTACTACATCGACAGCTACCTCAAGGGCCAGAGCCCGGTGGCGTTCGATCTGCTGCACTGGAACAGCGACAGCACCAACGTGGCGGGCAAGACCCACAACAGCCTGCTGCGCCGACTCTACCTGGAAAACCAGCTGGTGAAGGGGGAGCTCAAGATCCGCCACACCCGCATCGATCTCGCCAAGGTGAAGACCCCGGTGCTGCTGGTGTCCGCCGCGGACGATCACATCGCCCTCTGGCAGGGGACCTGGCAGGGCATGGCGCTGTTCGGGGGCGAGCGGCGCTTCATTCTGGCCGAATCCGGGCACATCGCCGGCATCATCAATCCGCCGGATGCCAACAAATACGGCTTCTGGCAGAGCGAGGCCGAGGCGGACAGCCCGGCGCAGTGGCTGGCGGGGGCGACCCACCAGAGCGGCTCCTGGTGGCCCGAGATGATGCGCTTTATCAAAGACCGTGACGAGGCAGAGCCCGTCCCCGCCCGGCAGCCTGTCGAGGGGCTGGAGGCAGCCCCCGGCAGCTACGTCAAGGTACGGCTCAATCCGGTGTTTGCTGGCGTCAGGAAGCAAGAAGAGGAACCCGCATGAGTACACAACCCCTTGCCGTGGGCCAGAAGGCTCGCCTGACCAAGCGCTTCGGCCCGGCCGAGGTGGCGGCCTTCGCCGGCCTCTCGGAGGATTTCAATCCCCTGCACCTGGACCCGGACTTCGCCGCCACGACGGTGTTCGAGCGCCCCATCGTCCACGGCATGCTGCTGGCGAGCCTCTTCTCCGGGCTGCTCGGGCAGCAACTGCCCGGGAAAGGGAGCATCTACCTGGGCCAGAGCCTCGGCTTCAAGCTGCCGGTGTTCGTGGGGGACGAGGTGACGGCGGAGGTGGAGGTGATTGCCCTTCGAAGCGACAAGCCCATCGCCACCCTGGCCACCCGCATCTTCACCCAGGGCGGCGCCCTCGCCGTGACGGGGGAAGCGGTGGTGAAACTCCCTTGAGCGCCAGTGGCCCCCAGAGACACAACCAGCCCGGTCGGGCTGGTTTTTTTGCCTGTGCTCGCCCCTTTTTCGGGGCAATTGGGCCCGGGCCCTTTCCCTGCCCCGCCTAACTGCCTAGAATGACCCCCCGCTGTTTCAGCCATTCATCCAGCTAGAGGATTTCCCATGGAGACGTTTCTGCTCGAAGGTCACCCCTTCGTTGCCTTGTGTGACCTGATCAAGCATCAGGGTTGGGCCGATTGTGGCGGTGCCGCCAAGGCGCTGGTCGCCGAGGGCCTGGTGGAAGTGGACGGTCAGGTCGAGACCCGCAAACGCTGCAAGATAGTCGCCGAGCAGGTGGTCAACTTCAACGGCATGAAGGTAGTCGTGAAGGAAGGCGTCAGCCCCGAGATCCTCTGATCCTGACGCCCTGCCACGCAAGCGCTACCCGGCACAGTGGCCGAGCAGGTGGTCAACTTCAACGGCATGAAGGCCGTGGTGAAGGAAGGGAGCAGTCCCGAGATCCCCTGATCCTGACGCCCTGCCACGCAAGCGCTACCCAGCACAGTGGCCGAGCAGGTGGTCAACTTCAACGGCATGAAGGCGGTCGTGAAGGAAGGGATCAATCCCGAGATCCTCTGATCCCGGCTTGAACAAGGGCGCCAGCGCGCCCTCGGGCCTTCAGCTGGCCTTGATGGAGAGGGTCAGCACGAAGCGGGCCATGGCCTCGTCGCCGTTGCGAGACGGGCAGGTGGCCACCACCTGGATGGGGCGGTTGATGCGCTGACCGCTCGCGAGCGACTCGTCGATCATGGCGTCGATAAGCTCCCCCGCCGCGCAATCAAACTGCACGTCCCCCTCCGGACGCTTCAAAAACTCCCCCTGCACATCCTTGAAGGCAAAATGCACCTTCTTGCGCCGCGCCCGCCCCTTCTCCATGACCAGGAGCCCTCCCACCAGGTCGGCACCGGTGGCGAGCGCCCCGAAATACATGCTGCCCAGGTGGTTGCGGGTGCGCCAGCCCAGCGGAATGCGGATGCGCAGCGCCCTGGCGTCCATCTGCTCGATGACGGGGGCACAGAAACCAATGACGGGAATGTAGCGCCAGGCGAACAGACGCAGGGCGAGGTTGGCTTTGAGGCGTTGCAGGTCCATTGCAAACTGATCCGATGAGTGAATGTGACGCAAATGTTGCCAGCCTGCTTCCCGATAGACAAGCCTCCCGTGCCATCCCTGTGAGCGGGCCCCCAAAGGGTATTTGCAAAATTCATGCAATGGCCAGGTTCTATTTGTCTGGCAAATGATAAAACCGGCCTTTCCTGACCCCGGGTTGCCCCTCTCTTTCCCTTTTTCCGTTTTTTTTCAAGGTCCCGCCCCGGATGACGGGACCATGACAGCCATATCCGAATGAAACACAACGAGAAATACTCCCCGTCAGGGGGCTAGCCCAGGATCCCGCCCCCGCCACTGGGATTATTCGCAGTAACCAAACCCCCACTCCCTCGCTAGGCTGTTGCTGGCCCGGAAGTAGCCACTCGGCACCGGGTCAACCCGTCTACCAATCTCACCATAAGGATAGAGAGATGAGTCACGTGCAACAGTTGTTCAACGGGGGCGAGAGCGCCGGTACTTTCCAGCTCAACTTCAACAACAACCGTGCCTACGAGCTGTTTGGCCGGGAGTACCTCAAGTGCTATGCCAACCTCAGCGCCAAGGGGAAGATGAGCAAGCCCCTGCCCACCGGGCCGCTGAGCTACACCGTCGACTTCGCCATGGATTGCGGCTGCAGTTCGGTGCTGTTTGACTTCAACCTCGCCTACAAGAAGACCTTCGGCAACCAGTTGCAGGCCCCCCTGTGGCGCGAGTCGGACTACGAGGCCGAGCTGGTGCTCTGCCAGCTGGTGCGCGAGGCACCGGCCAACCGCCTGAGCAACCATGATCAGTTCGCCGAGGCCGAGGCCTTCTTCAACGACGTCAATCTGCCCGACACCGTCCGGGCGGTGGGCAATGATCCCTATGCCGACAAGGACGGCCTGGTGGAGTTCATCGTGGCCAACGAGCTGCTGGACGATCCCGCTGTCATGGCCAAGCTGGCGGAACAGAAGGCCTACCTCATCGCCATCACCTCCGTGGTCACCGCCTACATCAACCGTTACGCCGAAGCCTATGGCGAGCAGTACAAGACGGACGCGGATCTCTGGGCCAGGGCCCTCTCCAAGATCCCCCTGATGGGGCCGAGCAAGATCGATCAGCAGAGCTACAGCCGCCACATCAAGGGGCTCAGCATCGCCACCGACTTCATCAACTTCATCATGGACGTGGTGGTGAGCCAGGGCACCACGGCGCTGGCCAGCTTCAACAAGTTCCTGCAAAAGCAGGGGGATGCCATCCGCTTCGGGGTGGAGAACAACAAGGACTTCTACAAGACCATCACGGTGGGGGTCACGGTGGAAGTGTTCAAGGTGGGCAACGAGCTGGTCTATGTGCCGAAGATCAAGCAGTACCGCGTCAACTTCGACCGCCAGAACAGCAAGTTCACCTCCGCCTGTGCCAGCGCCGAGTTCGTCGACATCTACTTCAACTACCTCTATGCCGCCAACGTGTTCGACTACGAGGCCCTCAAGGACCCCGAGATCAAGCGCGACTTCGACAACTTCATCCAGAAGCAGCGCAAGGCACAAATTGAAGAAGCGGACACCTTCTTCAACGATGACTTCCCGCCCCTGGAGCCCAAGCAGGTCAGCCGCAGCAAGGCCACGGTGTAACCCGCCAGTCAAAAAAACAGCCGGCAGATGCCGTCTGTTTTTTTAGGTGGGCCTCAGGCCCGTTTCTCTTCAAGCCAGGCCCCCTGGCTCTGCATCTCGAACAGCTGGGCATAGTGTCCTCCCAGCGCCATCAGCTCGCCGTGGGTGCCGCGCTCGCTCACCAGCCCGCGGGAGAGCAGCAGGATTTCATCGGCATCCACAATGGTGGAGAGACGGTGGGCGATGGCGATGGTGGTGCGGCCACGGCGCGCCGCCGAGAGCGCCTGGGAGAGGGCGAGCTCGGTCTGGGAGTCCACGCTCGCGGTCGCCTCGTCCAGGATGAGGATGCGCGGATCCCCCACCAGGGCGCGGGCAAAGGAGAGCAGCTGGCGCTGGCCGGCGGAGAGGTTCTTGCCCCCCTCCTCCATCAGGGTGGCCAGGCCATCGGGCAGGCGGCGCACGAAATCGGCCAGCTGCACCTCCTCCAGGGCCTGCCAGAGCCGGCCATCCTCGATGCCGTCACGCCCGAGGCGCAGGTTCTCGGCCAGGGTGCCGACGAAGATGAAAGGATCCTGCTGCACCAGACCGATGCTGCGGCGCACCGCCGAGAGAGCCAACTCGCTCATGGGGTGATCATCGAAGTGGATGCTCCCCCGATCCAGGGGGTAGAAACCCATCAGCAGGCTGATGATGGTGGACTTGCCGCTACCGGTGTGGCCCACCAGCGCCAGCATCTGGCCCGGCCGGGTGGCAAAGCTCACATCTTGCAGCACCTGCTGCTCCCCGTCGTAGGAGAAGCCCACCCCGTCGAAGCGTACCCGTCCCTCCAGGGGGCGCACCGCCCCGTCGGTGCTCTCGCGGGTTTCATCGAGCAGGGCGAATACCCGCTCCCCCGCCACCATGGCCTGCTGCAACTGGTTGAGCTGGTTGGTCATCTCGATGAGGGGCTCGATCATCCGCCCCAGATAGCTGATGAAGGCGTAAAGCACCCCCACCTGAATGGCCCCCGCCGTGCTCAGCCCCTCGTGGGCAAACAGGGCCAGCAGACCGATGAGCACCATCATGTAGAAGAGATCGATGAGGGGGCGCAGCAGGATGCCGTTGATCTTGAGGCTCTTGATCCGCGCCTGCCAGTGCTGCTGGTTCACCCCCGCAAAGGCGTTGGCGAAGTGGCGCTCCTGCACCATGGCCTGGATCACCGGCATCCCCTGCAACGACTCGTTGAGACGGCTGTTGATGTCGGAGAGCAAGGATCGGGTCGCCCGCACCACGGGCACGCTCAGTTTCTGGTAGAGCCACATCACGGCCCCCACCGCCGGCAGCAGGGTGGCGCACACCAGCATCAGGCGCAAGTCCAGCAGCGCCATGGAGAGCAGAATGCCGCACAGGAGCACCACTTTTTGCACCAGGAGCCCTATCACCTGGACATAGAGGTTCATGATCGCCTCGGTGTCGTTGGTGATGCGGGAGATGAGGGATCCCGAGCGGTGCTTGTCGAAATAGCGGGCAGGCAGGCGGATGGCGGTGGCGAACACCTGCTCGCGCAGACGCTGCACCACCGCCTGGGCGATGCGGTTGAAGCGCAGGGATTGCAGGTAGAAGCCGGCCGCCGACAACACCTGCAACCCCAGATAACCGGCGGCAAGGGCGGCGATGATGCCCCACTCCAGCCGGCGCGGCGCCAGGTAGTCATCGATGAAGAGCTTGATGAGCAAGGGGCCCGCCACCTCGGCGCCGGTGGCGAGCAGCAGGCAGATGCCCGCCTGCACCAGCCAGCGGGGGTAGCTGGCGCAGTAGGCGAGCAGCCGTTTGATGGTTGGATTCACAGACTTGCCTCCAGCGCAACGTTCCACGGGAATTGACTCTCTTTGCTCCCCTCTCCGCTCGCGGGAGCCGGGCGGGGGGTGAAGGAAACCAGGGGCCTTGTCATCCTGTTCACAGGCTCTCCTCCACGTCCTGCTCCAGGCGCTGGTAGCGGACCATGTCCGCGTACCAGCCGTTCCTGGCCATCAGGGTCTCGTGACGGCCCCGCTCGCTGATCGCGCCCTGTTCCAGCACCAGGATCTCGTCCGCCTGCTCCACCGCCGTCATGCGGTGGCTCACCAGCACCAGGGTGCGCTTGTGGACCTTGAGGGCCAGCAGGATCTGCTGCTCGGTGTGGGCATCCACCGCCGAGAGGGCGTCATCCAGCACCAGGATAGGGGCATCCAGCAGCAGGGCGCGGGCGATGGCCAGACGCTGCTTCTGACCGCCGGAGAGGGTCACCCCCTTCTCTCCCACCTCGGTTTCATACCCTTTGGGGAAGCGACTGATGTCGTCGTGAACGCAGGCGATGCGCGCCACCCGTTCAATCTCCTCCCGGCTCGCCTCGGGGCGGCCCAGGGCGATGTTGGCCGCGATGGTGGTGGAGAACAGAAACGGCTCCTGGGGCACATAGGCAAACTGGCTGCGCAGCTCACCCAGCGACAGTTGCGAGATGGGCACCTCCCCCATGCGGATCTCCCCGGCCGTGGGGTTGGCCAGGCGCATCAGCAGCTTGAGCAGGGAGCTCTTGCCTGCCCCGGTGCGTCCCACTATCCCCAGCATGGCGCCAGCCTGCAGGGTGACATCCACCCCCTGCAACAGGGTGCGCTGCTCCAGCCGGTAGCCCAGCCCCAGCACCCGCAGGGGAAAGGCCGAGGCCAGCGCCATGGGATGGGCCGGCTCCTCGATGTCGCTGTGCTCCCCCAGCAGGCTTTCGATGCGCGAGTAGGCGGCGCTGCCCCGCTCGATGATGTTGAACAGCCAGGCGATGGCGAACATGGGCCAGATGAGCTGGCCGAGGTACATGGTGAAGCTGGTGAGCTCCCCCAGAGTCAGCTTGTCTTGCAGCACCAGGGCGCTGCCCCCTGCGACAGCCAGAAAATAGGAGCAGCCGATGCACAGGTAAATCACGGGGTCGAACTTGGCGTCGATGCGGGCCACCGCCATGTTGCGCTCCCCCGCCTGACGGGTCAGCTCGGCAAAGCCCTCGTCCTCTAGGGATTCGACCGCGTAGGATTTGAGCACCCGCACCCCGGAGAGGGCCTCCTGGGTCTTGTTGTTGAGGCGGGAGAAGGCCCCCTGAGCCGCCTTGAACTCCTTGTAGATCTGGGTCCCGAAGCGGTTCATGAAGAAGGCCATCACCGGCAGGGGCAGCAGGGAGAGCAGGGTCAGCTGCCAGGAGTACTGGCTGCACATGATGGAGAGCACCAGGATGCCGACGATGAAGGAGTCCACCAGGGTCAGTACCCCTTCCCCTGCGGTCATCTCCACCGCCTGGATGTCGTTGGTGGCGTGGGCCATCAGATCACCGGTGCGGTGGCGCTGGTAGAAATCCGGGCTCATGCGGGTGAAGTGGCTGAACAGCCGGTTGCGCAGCACGTAGGCGAGCCGGTAGGAGGCACCGAACAGCATGACCCGCCACACGTAGCGCAGCAGGTAGATAAGCAGTCCCAGGCCAAAAAGCCCCGCCAGATAGCCGGTCAGGGTGCCGCTGTCCAGGTCACCCTTGGCGATGCCATCCACCACCCAGCCCACCACCTTGGGGGGGATCACGGTAAACAGGGCCACCAGCATCAGCAGGGAGATGGCCACCAGATAACGCCGCCACTGATCCTTGAAAAACCAGCCAAGCCGCAAAAATACGCTCACAGAGAAGTCCTTGGTCGCGGCGCGCTGCCGCGTGATCATGAAGAGAAGCTCAATACAATCGCCCCCTGGCGGGGGCGAACGAGTGGGTCATCATAGCCTGAAGCGGGTGACTTGAGAACGATTGCTATCTTGCCCTCCCTCAGAGCCGCTTGTCGGGGGGCGAAAACGGGAAAGCGACCGACTCCTGCTGCTCCCCGGTGAGCAGGAATTGGGAGACCTCCTCCCGGGTCTGGGTAAAGACCTGCTGCAACTGGTTGAGCTCCCCCTCGCTCAGCTCCTCCTGCAGCCGCAGCCGCCACTCCAGTTCCCCGGCCAGCAGTTGCAGGCGGGAAGCGGAGATGTTGGCCGAGACCCCCTTCAGGGTATGCAGCAAGCGGCACGCCACTTCGGGCTGCTGGCGACGCAGGGCGGTGCGGATGTCCCACAGATCGTCCTTGTGCTCGGAGAGGAACAGCTTGAAGAGGATCTGCAGCGCCTCCCTGTCATGCTCCAGCCGGCGCAGGGCATCCTCCAGATCCAGCACGCCCATGAGGGCCGGCGGCTTGACCTCGATGGGCACCTTGGGCTCCCCGCCGCTGCTCTTCACCCATTGCAGCAGGTTGTTGTAGAGATCGAGCTTGCTCACCGGCTTGGTGACATAGCCGTTCATGCCGACGCCAAGGCAGCGCTCCCTGTCCCCCGGCATGGCGCTGGCGGTGAGGGCGATGATGGGCACATCATGCTTGTCCACCATCTTGCGGATCTGGCGGGTGGCATCCAGCCCGTCCAGCACCGGCATCTGCAGATCCATCAGGATGACGTCGAACGGCTGCTCCGCCACCTGCTCCACCGCCTCGCGGCCGTTGTCCACCACGGTGACCTTGGCCTCCACCCGGCGCAGGTACTCCAGAATGAGCTGCTGGTTGACCCGGTTGTCCTCGGCCAGCAGCACCCGGGTACCACGCAGCAGCTCCCGGAACTGCTGCTGATCCCCCTGTGCCTCCGCCTGGCGGACCTTGCTGTCATGGGAGCTGCCGTTGAGCAGTTCGTCCACCTTGGCCAGCAAGGCGTTTTCGGTCATGGGCTTGGCCAGGAAGTGGGTCAGTCCCATGCTTTCCATCCGCCCGTGCAGCCCCTCCCTGGACCAGGCGCTGGTCATCAGGACAGGCAGGCGCCGCCACTGGCTGTGCTGGTACATCTCGAGGGCCAAGTCCAGGCCATCCTCCTGACCCATGCGCCAGTCGAGGATGGCGAGGCGGATGTGATGCCCCTCTTCACGCAGCACCTGACGGGCGCGGGAGAGGCTGTTGACCGTGATGACGGACGCCCCCGCCCGCCCCAGGATGTCCTTGGCCAGTTCCAGCACCAGCTCATTGTCATCCATCATCAGGATCAGGGGCTGGTGATCGAAGAAGACCCGGCGCCCCGAGACCCCGTACACCGCTTGGGAGATGGGGATCTCGAACAGGAAGGTGGAGCCCACCCCGGGTTTGCTCTGCACGGTGATCTCCCCGCCCATCAGCCCCACCAGGCGCTGGGAGATGTTGAGGCCAAGCCCGGAGCCGCCATATTTGCGGGTATTGCCCGCCTCCAGCTGGGTAAAGGGCTGGAACAGCTGGGCCTGCTTCTCCGGGGCGATGCCGATGCCGGTATCCCGCACGCTGAAACAGACCCGCATGGGATGCTGGCTGGTGAGGGTGATGGCCACCTCCACCTCGCCCCGCTCGGTGAACTTGATGGCATTGTTCACCAGGTTGACCAGTACCTGACCGAGGCGCAGCGGATCCCCGCGCAGAAAGTCGGGCACGGCGGGAGACTTGTTGATGATGACCTCGATGTGCTTGCGCTCCGCCAGATCCGCGAACATGGCGGCGAGGGAGTCGAGCTGCTCGCTGAGATCGAAGTCGATCTCCTCCAAGGTCAACTTGCCGGACTCCACCTTGGTGAGATCCAGAATGTCGTTGATGAGCAGCAGCAAGGTGTCCGACGAGGATCTGATCTTGTTGAGATAGTCCCGCTGCTGGGGATCCAGACTGGTTTGCAGTGCCAGGGCGCTGAAGCCGATGATGGCATTCATGGGGGTGCGGATCTCGTGGCTCATGTTGGCCAGGAAGTCGCTCTTGGCCTGGGCCAGCAGCGCGGCATGGCGAGAGAGCTCGCTCAGCTTCTGGTTGCGACGCCACAGGGTCGCGGCCACCAGCGAGAAGCAGAGCAGCGCCCCCCCCAGCACCATCAGGTAGAAGCGGCTCTTGAGGGAGGAGGCCCGCTCCAGCTTGCTCTGCTTCCAGGCGGGCAGTGAGCTCAGCCCCTTCATCTCCACCACCTGATTGCGCAGGCGATGGTACTCCATCACCTGCTGATTGAACTCCTGGCCCAGCCGGACGAGGGCCGTGACCCTCGGCTGCTCGCCATAGCGGTCAAGCAGGTGCTGCTGGAGTTGCAACAGTTGCCGCTGCTCGTTCTGATCCCAGCTGCGTCGGAGGTAGTGGTGCAGGCGCATGAGTTCGGTAAGGTCGCGGTACTGCGCCTCACCGACCGGCAGGGTGCCTTGCAACGCCTTGAGCTGGCCCTGGAAGCGGGGAGCCAGATACTCGATGGTCATCTCCATGGTGTAAAGCCTGGCGAGATCCAGCAGATAACCGTCGATGTCCCGCTGCAACGCCTGGGAGCCGGGGTCGTCCACCGACTCCGGATCCTCGTGCACCAGCCTGACGAACCTGTCCAGGTGACTGGAAAGCAGGCTCAGACGTTGCTGTACGCTGCCATCGCTGGCCTTCTCGCGCCCCAGCAGATAGACGGTATCGGTATTGACCCGATTGAGCACCATCTCAGCCGCCACGCTCAAATCGAAGGCACGCTGCTGCTGGCTGAGCAACTGCCAGCAATAGGCAGAAAAGCCCACCAGCGATACGATGATAAGGCCAAAGACAACATGATTGCCCCGTGCAACACTCTTCATCCCGTCTCGATTCTCATGTCATGGTCGGCCATCCGGTGACATCAGGTCACGGCCGGAGGCCAACTGTGAAAAACCACTGAGTGCTATGTTACCGTTAGTCGGCGCTCTGATTGCAATAAAGATGTTGCCGGGCCATGAAATAAGGAAGCAATTATGTCACTTGTCACCACCTATTGTAGCCAATGCTTTACCCGCAACCGCCTGCCTGTCGAAAAAGCAGACTCAAACGCGAAGTGTGGCCGCTGCCGTCACGCCCTCTTCGAACAAACCCCGGTGGCGGGGCGTCAGGCCAGCTTCGATGCCCTGATCCAGTCCGACATCCCGGTGGTGGTGGACTTTTGGGCAAGCTGGTGTGGCCCCTGCCTGCAGTTTGCCCCCGTCTTTCAGGAGGTCGCCCGGGAGCTTGAGCCCCGCCTTCGCTTCGTGAAACTCGATACCGAGCAGGAGGCCGCCATCGCAGGTCGCTATGGCATTCGCAGCATTCCTACCCTGATGGTCTTCCAGCGGGGGGAGATCCTGGCACAGCGCAGCGGCTCCCTGCCCAAGAGCCTGTTCAAGGAGTGGCTGCTCTCCTTCACCTCCCCTGTCAAATGAAAATAAAATGTTTCATTTCTGTTTGATCGAAGATCCATTTTCACTTGACTCTGTGAGTCGCCACATGATTTGACCATATCCCCCTGTTTCAAACAGGGGGATATATGTAACCTCGGCATCACAACAACAACCATAAATTAACCGAGAGAACGTTATGCACACATCGGCTGTACCTCCGACTCCCCCCTCACGCTGGCTGGACATCAAGTCCGGGATCGTCATCCTGGATCTGCTCCTGCTCTGCGCCATGCTGGCATGGCTCCCGTTTGACCCCATGGTCAACAAGGGGCTGGCCATCCTAATCTTCATCGCCATCCTCTGGCTGACCGAGGCGGTGAACATCACCATCACTGCCATCTCCATCCCGGTGCTCGCCACCCTGCTCGGGGTGTTCGACATGAGCAAGTCGCTGACCGACTTTGCCAACCCCGTCCTGTTCCTCTTCTTTGGCGGCTTTGCCCTCGCTGCAGCCCTCTCCAAGCAGGGACTCGACACCCAGATCGCCGGCAAGGTGATGCAGCTCGCCAAGGGACACCTGGGCTGGGCTTCCATCGTGCTCTTCACCATCACGGCCGCCCTCTCCATGTGGATCAGCAACACCGCAACCGCGGCCATGATGATGCCGCTGGCCCTCGGCATGCTGAAAGGGCTGGACGTTCACAAGGAGCGCCGCACCCTGGTCTTCGTGCTGCTTGGCGTCGCCTATAGCGCCAGCATCGGTGGCATCGGCACACTGGTGGGCAGCCCCCCCAATGCCATCGCCGCCGCCCAGATGGGCTTGGGCTTCACCGACTGGCTGGAGTTCGGCATCCCCGTGGTGATCATCTTCATGCCGGTAGGCATCGGCCTGCTCTACTGGGTGACCCGTCCCAATCTCTCCCACCAGGTCAGCACCGAGCAGGTCACCATCGAGTGGACAGGTCAGCGCAAAGTGACCCTGGCCATCTTCCTGACCACGGTGCTGCTGTGGATTGGATCCCAGCCTCTTGCCAAGGCGCTGGGCGGCATTCCCCAGTTCGATACCCTGATCGCCATGGGCGCCATCCTGGCCATCGCCGTCAGCCGCGTCGCCAGCTGGGATGACATCAACCAGAACACCGACTGGGGCGTGCTGCTGCTGTTCGGGGGTGGTCTCACCTTGAGCGCCATCCTCAAGCAGACCGGGGCCAACGCCTTCCTGGCGGAGCACCTCTCCAGCGGCCTCTCCTCCATGCCCATCTTCGTGATCCTGCTCTGCCTGGCCGCCTTCGTGGTGTTCCTGACCGAGCTGGTCTCCAACACCGCCACCGCCGCGCTGCTGGTGCCGCTGTTCGCCGGGGTGGCCGAGGCTCTGGGGGTCTCCCCCATCGTGGTCTCCGTGCTGATCGCCGTCGGCGCCTCCTGTGCCTTCATGCTGCCGGTGGCCACGCCCCCCAACGCCATCGTCTTCGCCAGCGGCCATATCCAGCAGCGGGAGATGATGCGGGCCGGCCTGGTACTGAACCTGGTGTTCACCGTCATCCTGACCATGCTGGCCTATTTCATGGGGGATATCCTCCACTGAGGTTCGCCCCCTAATGCCCCTCCAAGCCCCGCATCGCCGGGGCTTTTTCTCGCCCCGACACCACCGATCTCCCTACCCGTGACATCACGGCGACATTAACTCGCACTTAAGAAATCGCCTTCATGATGCTGACAACGGCCATCACGCAGCCATGGCTGACGATGGCGATGATCATGGACATCACGACAAGGGGATCACCTCATGGGAAAGACGATGCAGAACAACCGTGAAATCAAGGTATGGGATCCGGTGGTCAGGGGATTTCACTGGGCCACTGTGCTGTTGTGCGTGCTGAATCTCTTCATCCTTGAAGAGGGGGCGCGCAACCACCGCTATGCGGGATATGCGCTGGCCGGACTGCTGGTACTGCGCATCGTATGGGGATTCATCGGCTCCTATCATGCCCGCTTCGCCCAGTGGCTGCCGACACCGGCCGGCGTCATCACCTATCTCAAGGAGACGATCAAGGGGCGCCACCCCTACTACGCCGGTCACAATCCTTTGGGGTCCTTGATGATACTGCTGCTGTTGACCTGCCTTGTCGGCACCGCCGCCAGCGGGATCATGACCGAATACGGGCCGCTCTCCGGCACCCATCGCATGGAAGAGATCCATGAGTTCTTTGCCAAGGGGTTGCAGGTGGCCATCTTCGTCCATGTACTGGCTGTCATCGCCCTGGATCGTCTGGTACGGGGCGATCTCGTCAGGGCGATGATCACCGGCAAGAAACGGGTGCCGGCGGACACCCGGGTGGTCGACAGGCCCTGAGCCTCCCTCAGCCCGACAGATGAAAAAAAACCCCGCATCGCGGGGTTTTTCACAGGAGCAGACATCAGCCGACGCTGCAGCTCGTCAGTTTCCAGATACGGTCTACGTAATCCTGGATGGAGCGGTCGGAGTTGAACTTGCCCATGGTGGCCGAGTTGATGATGGCTTTCTTCGCCCACAGGGCCGGATCCCGGTACCAGGCGTCGATCAGCTTGTGCGCCTCGGAGTAGGACTCGAAATCGGCCAGGGTCAGGTAAGGGTCTCCCCCTTCCAGCAGGGAACGCTTGATGGAGGAGAGCTCCCCCGGGCGACCCGGCGTGAAGTAGTCGGTATCAAACCAGTCCAGCACGGCTTTCAGTTCGGAGTTGGCGTAGTAGAAGTCATACGGGTTGTAGCCGCGCGCCTTCAGTGACTTCACCTCGTCCACGTTCAGACCGAAGATGGCGCAGTTCTCGGCACCCGCCTCTTCGGCGATCTCGATGTTGGCTCCATCCAGCGTCCCGATGGTGATGGCACCGTTCAGCGCCATCTTCATGTTGCCGGTACCGGATGCTTCGTAACCTGCGGTGGAGATCTGCTCGGAGACATCCGCCGCCGGGATCAGCTTCTCGGCGAGGCTCACGCGGTAGTTCGGCATGAACACCACTTTCAGCTTGCCCTGGATACGGGCGTCGTTATTGACCCGCTCCGCCAGCTTGTTGATGGCGTAGATAATGTCCTTGGCCAGCTTGTAGCCGGGCGCCGCCTTGGAGCCGAAGATGAACACCCGCGGATGCATGTCATAGTCCGGGTTCGCCAGCAGGCGACGGTAGAGCGCCATGATGTGGATGAGGTTCAGTTGCTGGCGCTTGTACTCGTGCAGACGCTTGATCTGGACATCGAAGATCGCCTCCGCGCTCACGTCGATACCGGTTTCCGCCTTGATGACCTTGACCAGCTTCTCCTTGTTGTGGCGCTTGATGGTCATGAACTGCTGCTGGAACGCCTTGTCGTCGGCAAACTTCACCACGCTGCGCAGCTTGTCCAGTTGCAGCGGCCACTCCTTGCCCACCACCTCGTTGTAGAGTTCGGCCAGTTCCGGGTTGCAGGCCAGCAGCCAGCGACGGGGAGTCACGCCGTTGGTGACGTTGCACATCTTCTCGGGCCACAGCTCGGCATACTCGGGGAAGAGATCTTCCTTCACCAGCTTGGAGTGGATCTCGGCCACACCGTTCACCTTGGAGGAGCCGATGACGCACAGGTTGCCCATGCGCACCTTGCGCACGTCACCCTCTTCGATGATGGAGAGCTTGGCCTTGATGGCATCGTTGCCCGGCCACTTGGGCTCCACCAGCTCGTTCAGGAAGCGGGCGTTGATTTCATAAATGATCTCGAGGTGACGGGGCAGAACCTTCTCGAACAGGCTGACGGACCACTTCTCCAGCGCTTCCGGCAGCAGGGTGTGGTTGGTGTAGGAGAAGACCTGATAGCAGATGCCCCAGGCGGTATCCCAGTTCAGCCCCTCTTCGTCCACCAGCACGCGCATCAGCTCGGGGATGGCCACGGTGGGGTGGGTATCGTTGAGCTGGATGGCGATTTGCGCGGCAAAGTTGCTGAAGTCACTGCCATGCACCCGCTTGTAGCGACGCATGATGTCCTTGATGGAGCAGGCGCAGAAGAAGTACTGCTGGATCAGGCGCAGCTCCTTGCCGGCGTCGGTCTCATCGTTCGGGTAGAGCACCTTGGAGATGGTCTCGGCCTGGGCCTTCTCGGCCTGGGAGTCGATATAACCACCGGCGTTGAACACGTCCCAGTCGAAGAACTCGGAGGCGCGGGATTCCCACAGACGCAGGATGTTGACGGTGTGACCACCGAAACCGACCACCGGAATGTCCCAGGGCACCCCTTTGATCTTGCGACCGGCGTGCCACACCTTCTTCAGGCCACCCTTGTCACCAAAGACGGTCTCCACGTAGCCGTAGAGCGGGATCTCCTGCACCGATTCCGGGCGGCAGATCTCCCAGGGGTTGCCATATTCGCGCCAGGAGTCCGGACGCTCGATCTGGCGACCATCCTGGATCTCCTGACGGAACAGGCCGTGCTCGTAGTGAATGCCATAGCCCACCGCCGGGTAGTTCAGGGTGGCCAGGGAGTCGATGAAGCAGGCAGCCAGACGACCCAGGCCGCCGTTGCCAAGGGCCATGTCAGGCTCTTGTTCGCAAAGATCGGTCAGTTCCAGACCGAGTTCACCCAGCGCCTCTTCACAGACTTTGTAGAGGGAGAGGTTGTGCAGGTTGTTGGAGGTCAAACGCCCCATCAAAAATTCAGCAGAGAGATAGTGAATCGCACGAGTATCTTTCTTGAAGTGAGTCTGCTGAGTACGGGTCAGGCGCTCGTACACCTGTTCATTGACGGCGGCAGCGGTCGCTTTCCACCAGGCATCCGGAGAGGCTTTCTGTTCGCTTGTACCCAAGGTAGAACGCAGGTGACGCACGATACTCGCCTTGAGCTGATCTTTATCCAGTTGGAGATCCTGGTCTGTCTTCTTCTTGGTAGCCATAAACCATTTTCCTTCGTTACAAATAAAAAATGTCATCCCATCGGGGGGACCGGCGCTGTTGTTATCTCAGAATATGCTCCGGCGGGGGCATACTAGCTAAAGCCAAGGGTTTAAAAGTTAACGTGAGTCACACTTTAACGCATAAAAATGACAGTTTCACCATGAAAACCCTTTCCTTAAGCCAGTCTGAATGAAATATAAATTTCGTTTTAGATCATAGTGATACATGAAAACAAAAAAGATAGTTTTATGAATAGGTTTTCAATGATTGCCTGTGACTGAAAATACGTGAAAATAACCGCCGACTAGGGAGGAATTGAAAGCGTTTTCAATTCACACCTCCTCGTCAGGTAATAAAAAGGGTGCTCCCATCGGAGCACCCTTTGATTTCAATTAACCATGTGCCTTGAACTGATTGCTCATAGGGTCGTAGTGATACCCGATCTGTTGCAGACGGGTAGCCAGCTGATCTTCTGTCATGTCGTAGTAAGCCAGCAGCTCTTCCAGACCATCACACTCCAGCCGCAGCTTCTCGTTGATGATCCCGAGCAGAATGTTGGCATCCAGTCGTTGCAAGGTACTGACGTCCATCTCGCTCCCTCCTCTCCCTATACAGGACTGTATAACCATGAGCGCCGACCCGAAGTTTGTCTACAGGTTAAAAAACACCCTGTATAAGGAAGATATAAATATCCTCTTTAATCATGGAGTTAAAATCATCCCCTGTTAATCGGCTCACATTTTTAGCCACAAATGACTTGTCACTCCTTGCGAACAGAACTACTGTATACGCATACAGCATGGTTATTCATACAGGAACGACATATGAGCCAGCCCCTGAGTCTTTGCCCCCCTTCCTCCTCTGCCGGTCTGATCACCACCTGGCCCACTCGCCATCAGAGCAAGATGGGACAAGAGCAGCGGCGCGGCCCTCTCCATCAGGAAGCGCCGCTGCTCGATGCCCTGGGGCAACTGAGTCAGTCTGACAGTGGCTGGATCCTGCTCGTCGCCCCGCCAGGTCTGCCCGCCGCCGAGCAATTGCAGGCCAGAGGGATCAATCCTGCCAGGGTGCTTGTCGTGCACGCCCCCAAGATCAAGAATTGGCAGCGCCTGCTGGAGCAGAGCCTGATGAATGGTCACTGTGCCGCCGTGCTGACCTGGCTGCCCGAACAGGTCGCTCTGGACCGGAGCACATTGAGCACCCTGGGCCAGCGTGCCGGTGTCCTGACCCGCTTCTTCGAGCCCGCAACCCCTCTGGGTGGGGCACTGAGCTACGGCGGCCAGGATATCTACCTGAACCACTGATCGCCCCTTCGGCGTAACAGCCAATGCGCCGGCATTGCCCACCGGGTTATCCAGGCTTCCGACCCGGGATGCCATGACGACAAAGCAGCACAGCAGCACAGCAGCACAGCAGCACAGCAGCACAGCAGCACAGCAGCACAGCAGCACAGCAGCACAGCAGCACAGCAGCAGTAAATTTGCTCAGGCCCAGACCGTCAAATGGGGCCCGTAAAAAAGGCGACCCGAGGGTCGCCTTTCAACATGCTGCTGTACGGGGCTAATCGCTCTGCGTTTGCACCGAAGCCCGATTGATCAAGCCAGCTTGGTCTCCAGCTCGGCAATCTTGGCGGACCAGTAGGCCGGGCCGGTCTCGTGGATGTTGTTGCCCTGGGAGTCGACCGCCACGGTGACCGGCATGTCTTCCACCTCGAACTCGTAGATGGCCTCCATCCCCAGATCGGCAAAGGCCACCACGCGCGCCTTCTTGATGGCTTTCGCCACCAAATAGGCGGCGCCGCCCACCGCCATCAGGTAGACAGCCTGGTGCTGCTTGATGCTCTCGACCGTCTTGGGGCCGCGCTCGGACTTGCCGATCATGCCGATGAGGCCGGTTTCTCCCAGCATCATGTCGGTGAATTTGTCCATCCGGGTGGACGTGGTGGGGCCAGCCGGGCCGACCACCTCGTCACGTACCGCATCGACCGGGCCCACGTAATAGATGAAGCGGTTGGTGAAATCGACCCCTTCGGGCAGTCCTTCACCTTTTTTCAGCATGTCGGCGATGCGCTTGTGGGCGGCGTCGCGGCCGGTCAGGATCTTGCCGGAGAGCAGCACGGTATCGCCGCTCTTCCAGCTGGCAAGCTCTGCCTTGGTGATGCCATCCACGTTGACCCGGCGCACATTGCCACCGGACTCACGGGTGATCTCCGGCCAATCTTCCAGCCTGGGGGGGGTCAGCTCCGCCGGGCCGGAGCCATCGAGTTCGAAATGCACGTGACGGGTGGCGGCGCAGTTGGGGATCATCACCACGGGCTTGGAGGCGGCGTGGGTCGGTGCGGATTTCACCTTCACATCCAGCACCGTGGTCAGGCCGCCCAGCCCCTGGGCACCGATCCCGAGCTTGTTGACCTTGTCATAGAGCTCGACCCTCAGCTTCTCTTCGGTGGTCTCGGGACCACGGGCAATCAGCTCCTGGATGTCGATGTGCTCCATCAGAGCTTCCTTGGCGAGCACCGCCGCCTTCTCGGCGGTGCCGCCGATGCCGATGCCGAGCATGCCGGGCGGGCACCAGCCAGCCCCCATGGTCGGCACCGTCTTGAGCACCCACTCCACGATGTCGTCGGAGGGGTTGAGCATCACCATCTTCGATTTGTTTTCGGAGCCGCCGCCCTTGGCCGCGATACTCACTTCCACCTTGTCGCCGGGGATCATGTCGATGTGCACGACAGCGGGGGCATTGTCTTTGGTGTTCTTGCGGCTGCCGGCCGGATCCGCCAGCACGGAGGCGCGCAGCGGGTTGTCCGGATTGGTGTAGGCGCGGCGGGTGCCCTCATCCACCATCTCCTGGACCGTCATGTCGCTGTCCCACTGTACCTGCATGCCGATCTTGACGAAGCAGGTGACGATACCGGTGTCCTGACAGAGCGGGCGATGACCTTCGGCAGACATGCGGGAGTTGATCAGGATCTGGGCCAGGGCATCCTTGGCAGCCGGGTTGATCTCGCGGTCATAGGCGGCCTTGGCGGCCTGCACGAAATCGAGGGGGTGGTAGAAGGAGATGTACTGCAGGGCGTCAGCAATGGAATCGATAAAGTCCTGTTTTCTAATGATGCTCATATCATCCTCACTGGTCCTTGTTATCGCTTGCGCGAGCAAGGGCTTCCATATGAGCCGGGCCTTCGGCAGGTGGCAAATGCACCTGGAGCCGGCAGACTGCGGCGTGTTTTTATAACGGTGTTTTTCTTAAAAATGCCGGCGGCCATGATACGCTTGACCACCCGAACCGGCTAGGGAGCCGGGCGCAAACTGTTGCCTATGTAACAAAAAATGAAACCAAGACTGCATATCCACCATTTCGACCCGCAGGCCTCGCTCCACACCTGGTTCGCCTGCCTGCAACACCAACCCTGGGCCATCCTGCTGGAATCCGCCGGCCCCCTGGGGGCTGACAACGGTTTTGACATCATCAGCGCCGATCCGCTTGCCACCCTGGAAACCCGGGGTACCAGCACCTGCCTCACCCGGGATAACCACCAGCACCATCATGACGGCGATCCCCTCGCCCTGCTCGCCAAGACCCAGCGAGCCCTGCTTGGGGAGCGCGTTGAGGATGACTCGGGATTGCCGTTCATCGGGGGAGCCCTGGGACTCTTTGGCTACGATCTGGGCCGACGATTCGAGCGTCTGCCCGCAGTGGCGCAACAGGACATCCAGGTGCCCGACATGGCGGTCGGGATCTACGACTGGGCGCTGCTGCGAAATGTCGCGACGGGACACTGGCAACTGGCCCACTGGGGTGATGAAGCCGGCCTCGCCCGCAGGCTCGACTGGCTGATGGCGCAGCGCGAACGAACCACCCTCCCCCTTCACCTGACCGGCCCCTGGCAGAGCAACATGACGCGGGCCGAATACGGCGACAAGTTTGCCCGTATCCAGGCCTATCTGGCGGCGGGGGATTGTTACCAGATCAACCTGACCCAGCGCTTCAGCGCCCCTTATCAGGGGGATGAATGGTCCGCCTATCTCGCCCTGAGCGCCGCCAACAAGGCGCCGTTCTCCGCCTTTGTCCGCCTGCCGCAAAGCGCCATTCTGAGCCTCTCCCCGGAGCGTTTCCTGCTGCTCGACAAGCGCCATATCGAGACCAAGCCCATCAAGGGCACCCGGCCTCGCCACCCGGATCCCGCCCAGGATGCCAGGGTGGCCGAGTCGCTCGCCAGCGCCGACAAGGACAGATCGGAGAACCTGATGATCGTCGATCTGCTGCGCAACGACATCGGCCGGGTGAGCCGGCCGGGGTCGGTCACGGTCCCGCACCTCTTTGCCGTGGAATCCTTCCCGGCGGTGCATCATCTGGTTTCCACCATTCACGGAGAACTGGATGCGCGCTGGCAAGAAGTGGATCTGCTGCGGGCCTGCTTCCCCGGCGGCTCCATCACAGGGGCTCCCAAGATCCGGGCGATGGAGATCATCGAGGAGCTGGAGCCGGTGCGGCGCAATGCCTACTGCGGCAGCATCGGTTATCTGAGTCAGCACGGAAGGATGGATACCAGCATCTGCATCCGTACCCTGATCGCCGAAGCCGGTCAGCTGCACTGCTGGGCGGGGGGCGGCATCATCGCCGACTCCGATCCCGACGCCGAATATCAGGAGACCTACGACAAGGTGGCCCGCATCCTGCCACTGCTCGATGCCCTTTGACCCCATCCGGCCCTGCGGGGCCGACACAAGGAGACCCATGGAGATGACGAGTGCCGAGCTGCTGACCCGCTTTTTGCTGCAGCGCCCCGCCCCCGCCCATCGCCTGGCACTGGCCGGGCTCAAACCTGCCGCCGTGTTGATCCCCCTGGTGGAGCGCCCCGAGGGCCTGCACCTGCTGCTGACGCGCCGCAGCGCCGCCCTGCGCCACCACCCGGGACAGATCAGCTTTCCCGGCGGGCGTCAGGACCCGGAAGACCGGGACCTCATTCACACCGCGCTCAGGGAAACCGAGGAGGAGCTTGGCATTCCCCCCTCCCAGATCCGGATCATCGGCAGCCTCACCCCTCTCAATACCGTCTCGCGCTACGATGTGCTGCCGGTCCTCGCCATGCTCGACCCAGGCTACGGGCTGACCCTGAGCCAGGACGAGGTGGCCCAGGCCTTCGAAGTCCCCCTCGCCCACGTGCTGGATCCGGGGCAGCACATAGCCCTGAGCCTGCCAAGGGCGGACGGACGTCACACCATCTATTGGATCCCTTGGGAGCAATCTTTCATCTGGGGAGCCACTGCCAGCATGATCCGCCAGCTTGCCCAACACATCTCGACATAACATTTCGACAACATGATGAGGTGGGAAATTATCCAGTTAACATTCAAATAACACTGCATTTGATAAATAAATTTTGATTTTTTATTCTTTTGATCACATTTCTACAAGAAAGTACGGGTTTCAGCCGCACAAAGGTGAATTTGATCAACATTTTTGATTAAAAAGAAAGTATTCTTGCGCCGACTAATTAAAACCACACATTCGGGGTGAGACACATGTCCAATACTGTCACTGGCGCACAGGATGTTGCAGCCGCACAGGAGCAAGGAATCAGCTCGGTCCAATCTCGCGGTTGGAGTAAACAAGACACCACCTGGGTGATCAGCCTGTTCGGTACCGCCGTTGGTGCAGGCATCCTGTTCCTGCCCATCAACGCCGGCATGGGCGGCTTCTGGCCGCTGGTGGTGATGGCGCTGCTGGTCGGCCCCATGACCTACCTGGCCCACCGTGGTCTGGCGCGCTTCGTGCTCTCCTCCAAGCAACCCAATGCCGACATCACCCAGGTGGTGGAAGAGCACTTCGGCGTGGGTGCCGGTAAATTGATCACCCTGCTCTACTTCTTTGCCATCTACCCCATCGTGCTGATCTACGGCGTGGGCATCACCAACACGGTGGAAAGCTTCCTGGTCAACCAGTTGCAGATGACGCCGCCCCCGCGCTGGATCCTCTCCATCGTGCTCATCATGGCCATGATGTCCGTGATGCTGGCTGGCGAGAAGCTGATGCTGAAAGTGACCGAGTTCCTGGTCTATCCGCTCATCGCCATTCTGGCGGGCATCTCCCTGTACCTGATCCCGGACTGGACCGGTGCGGCCCTGAATGAAATGCCGAGCACCAAGGACTTCGCCACCACCCTGTGGCTGACCATCCCGGTGCTGGTCTTCTCCTTCAACCACAGCCCGGCCATCTCCAGCTTCGCCCTGGCTCAGCGCCGTGATCACGGTGAGCATGCCGTCGCCAAGTCCGACGCCATCCTCAAGCGCACCGCCATCATTCTGCTGGGCTTCGTGATGTTCTTCGTCTTCTCCTGCGTGATGAGCCTGACGCCGGCCCAGTTGGCAGAAGCCAAGTCCCAGAACATCGCCGTGCTCTCCTACCTGGCCAACCAGCATGCGAGCCCCATCATCTCCTACTTCGGTCCGCTGGTTGCCTTCGTGGCCATCGTCTCCTCCTTCTTCGGCCACTATCTGGGTGCCCGTGAAGGTCTGAAAGGGATGATCGTCCAGAACATGCGCAGCTCCGGCAAGGCACCGAACCACAAGAAGGTGGAGCTGTTCATCATCGCCTTCTTCATCCTGACCCTGTGGGGCGTGGCCGTGATCAACCCCTCCATCCTCGGGATGATCGAATCCCTGGGTGGCCCCATCATCGCCACCATCCTGTTCCTCATGCCCATGTACGCCATCAAGCGCGTTCCGGCCATGGCGAAATACCAGGGCCAGATCAGCAACGTCTTCGTGGCGACCATGGGCCTTATCGCCATCTCCGCCATCCTCTATCAACTGGTCGGCTAAGCCTTCCTGCGATACCGTCGGGCCAGCATCTGGCCCGGCGCCTCCCACAGCCCGGCAGATCTCCTCTGCCGGGCTGTGTTCGTTATGATCATCAGGTACTGGGCTCAGATGATCAGAGCCCCCTGCCCTCAAATCAGAGACAGCCCTTTCACCCACTCTCTTTCCCCTTGGTGGCAGCTTGCCGCTCATATTCCTTCACCCATGACACACGACCAAGGCGTGCTGCGTTATCCCGTCATCTACCGCACGCCATCGGCCTTGCCAGGCAGAGCATCAGAGGAGCCCCCTGTCCTTACCAAGGACGCCCGCTCTTCGGGGTTTAGCCCAGAGAGCCGACATCCCCACCCAATGGAGCCTTTCTTCAAGGCATTCAAGGAAAATTCCGGCCACAGGGCGCAGGCAAACCGCCGAGAGGGCCTTGACCGGGATTCTCGTGCAGCGACCGAAGAACAGATGACCCCTTCGGTCACCAGAGGGGATGCCACAAGCCGCCATGCTGACAGCACAAGCAGCCCGATATGCCCGGCCGAATGCAGCGCCGGGCACGTTGGTACAGGGAATGGCGTGTTGGCGGTGGCGAGAACACGAAGGCGGCCAACGGGCCCCTCCCGGGAAATCACACAGGGGGATCCGAGCACTGTCAATGCCATGACACGGCGAGAAGGTGCAGGGCGCCTGACGCCCGCGCAAATAAAAAGCGCCCTCCGAAGAGGGCGCCTGTGCAGAGCGGAAAGTCTGAGGGGATCAGGCTTCGCGGCTGGGCACCGGGGCGGCATCCAGCAGGCTCTCATCCTCGGCCATGCAGGCGGCCGCAGTGAACAGCACGTCGGTGGAGCTGTTGAGGGCCGTCTCGGCGGAATCCTGCAACACCCCGATGATGAAGCCAACGGCCACCACCTGCATGGCGATGTCGTTGCTGATACCGAACAGGCTGCACGCCAGCGGGATCAGCAGCAGGGAACCGCCCGCCACACCGGAAGCGCCACAGGCACTGATGGTGGCGACGACGGAGAGCAGAATGGCGGTCGCCATGTCCACTTCCATCCCCAGGGTATGCACCGCCGCCATGGTGAGCACGGTAATGGTGATGGCGGCGCCGGCCATGTTGATGGTGGCCCCCAGCGGGATGGAGACCGCATAGGTGTCTTCCGGCAGGCGCAGCCTCTCGGCCAGAGCCATGTTGACCGGAATGTTGGCGGCGGAACTGCGGGTGAAGAAGGCGGTCACACCGCTCTCTTTCAGGCAGGTCAGCACCAGGGGATAGGGGTTGCGCTTGATCTTCCAGAAGACGATGAGCGGATTGACCACGAAGGCGATGAACAGCATGCAGCCGATCAGTACCACCAGCAGCTGGGCATAGCCAAACAGCGCATCGAAGCCGGTTTCAGCCAGGGTGGAGGCAACCAGACCCAGGATGCCGAGCGGAGCGCAACGGATCACGGCCTTGACGATGGCGGAAACCCCGTGAGACACATCGGAAATCAGTGATTTGGTGCTCTCATTGGCGTGACGCATGGCGATACCAAGGCCGATGGCCCAGGCCAGGATGCCGATATAGTTGGCTTCCAGCAGTGCTTTCACCGGGTTGGTCACCACGTTGAACAGCAGGGTCTGCAGCACTTCCGTGATGCCCCCCGGCGGCGTGATCTCGGTGGCGCCTGCCACCAGATGCAGGTTGGAGGGGAAGAGGAAGCTCGCCACCACTGCCACGGCAGCCGCCAGGAAGGTACCCAGCACATAGAGCAGCAGGATCGGTTTCATGTTGGTCTTCTGGCCGTGCTTGTGGCCGATGATCGCCGACATCACCAGCACGAAGACCAGCAGCGGCGCCACGGCCTTCAGGGCGCCGACGAACAGACTGCCGAGCAGACCCGCCGCCTTTGCCCACTCGGGCATGAACATCGCAAGAAGGATACCGAATACCAGACCGACCAGGATCTGGCTAACCAGACTGGTGCTGTTGACCAGTCGAATGAGGGGGTGTTGTTGTGTCATCAAGTAGTCCCTGTGCACTCATGGTGCGTGAATCATTAGTCCTGTTGGCAACCAGCCCCGCGCATTGGCACCGGTCCGTTGACGGTGACGCCGTGGGCAGCTCTTCTGGTGGATCTGTCCCGTTCGCGTGGGGTTGCGGACAGGAATATCCCATCTGCCATGGTTTTTTTCCACATAATCACTGAAAAATATCAGGGTTACCTCACAAAAAATCTACAACAATGTGATAACACAATATCAACCACGGTCAAAATGTCACCAAACCAGTCCGATCATCGGCCACCACTGGGCCAGAAGTGATATGATGACGCCCTTTTTCAGGGAGCCTTGCCATGATCACCTCTTTATTGACCCGACACTTCGGCTTTGATCGCTTGCGGCCCGGGCAGGAAGCGGTGATCAGTCGTCTGCTGGCCGGCAAGAGCGCCGCAGCCATCTTCCCGACTGGCGCGGGGAAATCCCTCTGTTATCAATTGCCCGCCCTCGCACTGCCCCACCTGACCCTGGTCATCTCTCCCCTGCTGGCCCTGATGCACGATCAGCTCGCCTTTTTGCGCAGAAAGGGGATCGCCGCCGCCACTCTGGACTCCAGCCAGACAGCGGAAGAGAGCCGGCGCGTGATGCAGCAGGCCAGCGATGGCCAGCTCAAAATCCTGATGATCTCGGTGGAGCGCCTCAAAAATGAGCGCTTTCGCCGCTTCATCGCCCACATCCCCCTGTCACTGCTGGTAGTGGACGAGGCCCACTGCATCTCGGAGTGGGGCCACAACTTTCGTCCCGACTACCTCAAGCTGCCGGATCATCGCCGTGAACTGGCCATACCCCAGGTGCTGCTGCTGACCGCCACCGCCACCCCGGCCGTCATGGCGGACATGCAGGCAAAATTTGCCATCGACCGGGACGATCTGGTGGTCACCGGTTTCTACAGACCCAATCTGGATCTGGCCGTCCTCCCGCTGGCCGGCAGTGCCCGCGATACCTGGCTGCGCGAGGAGCTGCACCGGGATCCGGCCGCCCCCACCATCGTCTACGTGACTCTGCAACACAGCGCAGAACAGTGCGCCGCGCAGCTACAGGCCAGCGGCATCCGGGCATGCGCCTACCATGCGGGGCTCGATCCCGCCCTGCGCAGCCAGATCCAGCACGACTTCATGGCTGGCAGACTCGACTGCATCGTGGCCACCATCGCCTTTGGCATGGGCATCGACAAGGCCGACATTCGCCGGGTCATTCACTACGACCTGCCCAAGTCCATCGAGAACTACAGCCAGGAGATAGGCCGCGCCGGACGTGACGGGCTTCCCTCCCGCTGCACCGTGCTGGCGAGCCGCGCCCAGTTGCCGGTACTGGAAAACTTCGTCTATGGGGATACGCCGGACAGGGACGCCATCGCGTACTTGCTCGATATCGTGCGCCAGAGCGGCGCCGAGTGGGAATTCAGCCTGCTGCGCCTCTCCAACGAGACCAACATTCGCCAACTGCCCCTCAAGACCCTGCTGGTCTATCTGGAGATGGCGGGGATCATTGCACCGGCCTACAGCTACTTTGCCGAGTACCGTTTCAGGTTCGTACTGGAAAAACAGGCGATCCTCGCTCGTTTCAATTCCGAACGCCGCCTGTTCCTGGAGCAGGTCTTTGCCTGCGCACCCCAGGCGCGCACCTGGTGCACCATGGACTTCGAAGCGCTGTGGCAGGGATACCAGGGGGAACGCCAGCGCGCCGCGACGGCGCTGGACTACCTGCAGCAGCAGGGTTGGATCGAGCTTGAAAGCAAGCAGATGACCGAGGTCTATCGGGTGCTGAGCCAGCAAATCGATACCGCGACCCTGGCCGAAGAGCTGCATGGATTGTTTGAAAAGAAAGAGCAGAGCGAACTGGCCCGCCTTCAGGCGCTGCTGGCCTTTTTCACCTCGACCACCTGCCTCAGCCATGAGCTTGCCCGCTATTTTGCCGACGACGCGGCCCCCGAGCGGTGCGGGCACTGTTCCGTCTGCCGGGGAGAGATCGCCGTGTTGCCGCCGTTGCCATCACCGGGCTTGCCCAACGAGCACGGTTTGCGCGCCTGGTGCGATCCGCTGATCGCCCTGTGCCATCAGCGCCATCCCAGGATCCTGACCCGCTTCCTGTGTGGCATCGCCACCCCGCTGACCACCCGTCTCAAGGCCAGGGATCTGGCCGGTTTTGGCCAGTTGGCTGACCATCCCTTCGCAGAGGTGCTGACGGCGGTGTCAGCCCTCTATCCCGCCGGATCCTGAGCTTGCAGGTTTGGCGCCGTTCAGGCGCTGAAAAAATAAGACCCTCGCGGATGCGAGGGTCAAGCCAACGGAAACGTGCTTAAACAGAGCTTAGTATCTGCACAATCACCCACTCTCTTGCTAAAGCGATGACTGCTCGACACAGGGCCAATCTAGAGCAGCCAGAATGTAGCGTCAATGTAAAAATTAGAGCAAAAACACCAAACAAATAACATTACGTTGACGTAAGCGACATGCACTTTCACCCTCTATTCCCTGCCGCCCTTGCCCTTGCTGGCACCGCCCCCTGACAAAACAGAGCGTCACCATTTTCTCCCTCTGGCACGCAAAGATTTATTTTTTATGTCTTTGACATTTGCATCACTGTCGTGGCAAAAATAATTTAACAGTCAGTAACATAGGTATGTCACTTACTGCTTCTTCCCGCACGAGGATCGGGAAGCTCCCGCACAAACTTAAACCAATGATGGCGATGGATTACTGGGGGCTGTTGACTAGGCTTAAGAGGTAAACAGAACAAAAGTAGTGATCCACTCTTTTTCAGGGCAAGCGACTATAACGAGGGCTAAGTTATGGGCATCTTCGAGCACTATCAACAGCGGTATGAGAAGGCCAGAGAGGAGGAGTACAGCATCCAGGAGTTTCTGGATATGTGCAAACAGGACAAATCCTGCTACGCCTCTGCCGCCGAACGTCTGCTGACCGCCATCGGCGAGCCGGAAATGATCGACACCTCGACCAATCCACGTCTCAGCCGTCTCTTTTCCAACCGCGTCGTCGCGCGTTATCCCGCTTTCAAAGACTTCTATGGCATGGAAGAGGCCATCGAACAGATTGTCTCCTATCTCAAACATTCCGCTCAGGGCCTGGAAGAGAAGAAACAGATCCTCTATCTGCTCGGACCGGTTGGCGGCGGTAAATCCTCGCTGGCAGAGAAACTCAAATCCCTGATGCAAAAAGTGCCCATCTATCGCATCAAGGGCTCACCGGTGAACGATCACCCCTTCTGCCTGTTTGACATCGACGAAGATGGCGAAATCCTCGAGAAGGAGTACGGCATCCCTCGCCGTTATCTGCGTCCCATCATGTCTCCCTGGGTCGCCAAGCGCCTTCACGAGTTTGGCGGCGACATCACCAAATTCAAGGTGGAGAAGGTAAACCCCTCCATCCTCGATCAGATCGCCATCGCCAAGACCGAACCGGGGGACGACAACAACCAGGACATCTCCTCCCTGGTCGGCAAGGTCGATATCCGCATGCTGGAACACTTCGCCCAGGATGATGCCGATGCCTACTCCTACTCCGGTGCGCTGTGCAAGGCAAACCAGGGGATGATGGAGTTCGTCGAGATGTTCAAGGCGCCCATCAAGGTGCTGCACCCGCTGCTGACGGCGACACAAGAGGGAAACTACAACGGTACCGAGGGGCTCTCCGCCCTCCCCTTCGACGGCATCCTGCTGGCCCACTCCAACGAATCCGAGTGGCAGCAGTTCCGCAACAACAAGAACAACGAAGCCTTCCTCGACCGTGTTTACATCGTCAAGGTGCCCTACTGCCTGCGCGTCTCGGAAGAGGTGAAGATCTATGAAAAACTGCTGTTCAACAGCGAGCTGACCGAGGCCAAATGCGCACCGGGTACTCTGGAGCTGCTGGGCCAGTTCTCGGTGCTGTCGCGACTCAAAGAGCCGGAAAACTCCAGCCTCTATTCCAAGATGCGGGTCTATGACGGCGAGAGCCTCAAGGACACGGATCCCAAGGCGAAGAGCTACCAGGAGTATCGCGACTATGCCGGTGTCGACGAGGGCATGAACGGCCTCTCCACCCGCTTCGCGTTCAAGATCCTCTCCCGCGTCTTCAACTTCGACCACGCGGAAGTGGCCGCCAACCCGGTGCACCTCTTCTACGTGCTGGAGCAGCAGATAGAGCGCGAGCAGTTCCCGCAAGAGCTGCACGATCGCTATCTGGAGTTCATCAAGGGTTACCTGACTCCGCGCTACGTCGAGTTCATCGGCAAGGAGATCCAGACCGCCTACCTCGAGTCGTATTCAGAGTACGGTCAGAACATCTTCGATCGCTACGTCACCTACGCCGACTTCTGGATCCAGGATCAGGAGTATCGTGACCCCGAAACCGGCCAGCTGTTTGACAGAGCGTCTCTCAACAGCGAGCTGGAGAAAATTGAAAAACCTGCCGGGATCAGCAACCCGAAAGATTTCCGTAACGAAATCGTCAACTTCGTGCTGCGTGCCCGGGCCAACAATGCAGGCCGTAACCCCAACTGGACCAGTTACGAGAAGCTGCGCACCGTGATCGAGAAGAAGATGTTCTCCAACACGGAAGAGCTGCTGCCGGTTATCTCCTTCAACAGCAAAACCTCGGCCGAGGAGCAGAAGAAGCACGATAACTTTGTCGAACGGATGATGGAGAAAGGCTACACCCGCAAACAGGTGCGACTGCTCTCCGAATGGTATCTCAGGGTACGCAAATCATCCTGACCCTGCCGTGTTCAAGGGGGAGTTATGGCGCATTTTATCGACCGCAGGCTCAACGGCAAAAACAAAAGCGCTGTCAATCGGCAGCGCTTCATCCGCCGCTACAAGAAGCAGATAAAACAAGCGGTCTCGGATGCTGTCTCCAAGCGCAGCATTCAGGACGTGGACAAGGGTGAGAGCATCAGCATCCCGACCAAGGACATCGGGGAACCCCATTTTCATCAGGGGCAAGGCGGCAAACGGGAGATGGTGCATCCGGGCAACGACCAGTTCGTATCTGGTGACAAGATTGACCGGCCCAAAGGGGGTGGCGGCGGCCAGGGGAGTGGCGAGGGCCAGGCCTCGGATCAAGGAGAGGGCGTCGATGATTTCGTCTTCCAGATCTCCAAGGACGAGTACCTGGACTTGCTGTTCGAGGATCTGGAACTGCCGCGGCTGCAAAAGACCCAGCTCAACCAGCTGATGGAGATGAAGACCTACCGGGCCGGCTACACCTCCAACGGGGTGCCTGCCAACATCAACGTGGTGCGCTCCCTGCAAAATTCGCTGGCGCGGCGCATGGCGCTGCAGGCAGGCAAGAAACGTCAGTTGCGTGAACTGGAGGAGCGCCTGGCCCAGCTGGCTTGCGAGCCCAACGACCATTTCGCCGAAATGGCGCAACTTGAAAAAGAGATCAGGGAGCTGAAACGGCGGATCGATGCGGTCCCCTTTATCGACACCTTCGACCTCAAATTCAACAACTTTGTCAAACGGCCCGTCCCCTCGAGCCAGGCGGTGATGTTCTGCCTGATGGACGTCTCCGGTTCCATGGATCAGGCTACCAAAGAGATGGCCAAGCGTTTCTATATCCTGCTTTATCTATTCCTGAGCCGGACTTACAAGAATGTCGAGGTGGTCTACATTCGCCACCACACCCAGGCCAAGGAGGTGGACGAGCACGAGTTCTTCTACTCCCAGGAGACCGGCGGTACCATCGTCTCCAGTGCGCTCAAGATGATGAACGACATCATCAACGAACGTTATCCCGCCAACCAGTGGAACATCTATGCGGCGCAGGCATCGGACGGTGACAACTGGGCCGATGACTCACCCCAGTGCAGGGAGATCCTGATGCGCGACATCATGCCGCGGGTGCGTTACTACTCCTACATCGAGATCACTACCCGCGCCCACCAGACCCTGTGGCACGAATATGAGGCGGTGACAGAGCAATACGCCCACTTCGCCATGGAGCACATTCGCAAGGTCGAGGACATTTATCCGGTGTTCCGGGAATTGTTCAAGAAGCAAGCGGCTTGAGGGATCACATATGGTAGAAACCGCAAGAAAGATAGCGCCGCTGGACGATGGTCCTGACTGGAACTTCGATCTGCTGGAGCTTTATCACCAGGAGATAGCCCGGGTCGCCAAATTCTATCGGCTCGACACCTATCCCAACCAGATCGAGGTGATCACCGCAGAGCAGATGATGGATGCCTACTCCAGCGTGGGCATGCCCATCGGTTATCAACACTGGTCATTCGGCAAGCGCTTCATCCACACCGAACGCAACTACAAGCGCGGCCAGATGGGACTCGCCTACGAGATCGTCATCAACTCGGACCCCTGCATCGCCTATCTGATGGAAGAGAACACCATGCCGATGCAGGCGCTGGTCATGGCCCACGCCTGCTATGGTCACAACTCCTTCTTCAAGAACAACTATCTGTTCAAGGCCTGGACCGATGCCTCCTCCATCATCGACTACCTGTTGTTTGCCAAGAACTACATCACCGAGTGCGAGGAAAAACACGGCATCGATGCGGTGGAGAAACTGCTCGACTCCTGCCATGCCCTGATGAACTTCGGGGTGGATCGTTACAAGCGGCCCCAGAAGATTTCTCTGGCCGAGGAGAAGCGACGCCAGAAGGCGCGGGAAGATTATCTGCAAACCCAGGTCAATGAGCTGTGGCGTACCCTGCCCAAGCAGCACAAGATTGCCGGGGTGGAAGACAGGCGCTATCCTGCCGAGCCTCAGGAGAACATCCTCTATTTCATCGAAAAAAATGCCCCCCTGCTCGAGCCCTGGCAGCGCGAGGTGGTGCGTATCGTGCGCAAGATCAGTCAGTACTTCTACCCGCAGAAGCAGACGCAGGTGATGAACGAGGGCTGGGCCACCTTCTGGCACTACACCATTCTCAACCATCTCTATGACGAGGGAAAAATCAGCGATCGCTTCATGCTGGAGGTGCTGCACAGCCACACCAACGTCGTCTATCAGCCCCCCTACAACAGCCGGTATTACTCGGGGATCAACCCCTACGCCCTTGGCTTTGCCATGTTCACGGACCTGCGTCGCATCTGCGAACACCCGACCGAGGAAGACAGATACTGGTTCCCCGATTACGCTGGCACCAACTGGGTCGAGACATTGCATTTCGCCATGCAGAACTTCAAGGACGAAAGCTTCATCAGCCAGTTCCTCAGTCCCAAGGTAATGCGCGACATGAAGCTCTTTGCCATCGATGACGACGATCTGAAGAACTACCTCAAGGTGTCCGCCATTCACAATGAAGAGGGCTACCGGCTGGTGCGTAGCACCCTGTCCGCTCAATACAACCTGAGCAACCTGGAGCCCAACATTCAGGTCTACAACGTGGCAGTGAAAGGCGATCGCTCCCTGACCCTGCGCTATGTTCCCCACAACCGCATCCCCCTTGGCGAGTCACGCCACGAGGTGCTCAAGCATCTGCATCAGCTGTGGGGCTTCGATGTGGTGCTGGAGCAGGACAATGGCGAGCTATCCGCAGATATCATCGGCCGTTGTCCGGACCGCAAGAGCATGACCTGACGTCAGTACCGGGCATAAAAAAACGCGCCATCAGGCGCGTTTTTCTTGGGTCAGGGCAATCAGTTGTCACACAGGTTGCTTGGCATGTCCTGACGCAGACGGGTCCAAAGCTTGCCAGACTCGATGCCGTACTGGCGTACCGTCATGAACACGGCTTCGTGATCCTTGGTTTCGGCCAGCTTGCGCAGCGTCTTGTAGTAGGCATCTGCGGTTTCCCGCGCCTGCTTGTCCGAGAAATAGTAGCGGCCAACCCGGCTGTACAAGCCCTTGAAACCGTTGAGGATCAAGGCATAGATGGGGTTGCCAGAGGCAAACGAAAGCTGGTGATGCAAACGGTAGTCGAAGTCCGCATAGGCCTCTGCCGTGTTCTCCACATCATCGGCCCCCCGCAGTATCTCGGCGGCCTGTTCCGGGTTGTTGCGAATGGCGCCACGGATGAAGATGGTGCAGATGTTGGTCCGGGCAGAGAGCAGCTGTGCCACCAGATCAGGCACCTTGTCCTGATCGAGACGCGCCAGGGTCTCCAGGATGTTGAGACCGGAGGTTTCCCAGAAATTGTTGACCTTGGTCGGTTTGCCATGCTGGATGGTGAGCCAGCCATCACGGGCAAGGCGCTGCAACACTTCACGCAAGGTAGTGCGAGTCACGCCGATCAATTCGGACAGCTCGCGCTCCGCCGGCAGAATGGATCCAGGAGGAAAGCGATTGTTCCAGATGGACTCGATGATGTATTCCTCGGCAAACCCGGCAGGGCTTTGCGCTTTAATGACCATGTAATGACTCTGTTGTAGTGCGTAAAAAGGCCCCCGAATAATAGCAAAGCCGGTCATGCTGGCAAGCAGAAGGTCGGTCCTCTGCTCACATTACCCCGATCTTTTTGTTAAGAATATGTATACAGCAACAAGTGGGGAGTCAACCAACACCAAATGATGGGGATATAAGCGTTTGCTCGCTGGGCAAGTTCAGCGAGCTTATTTATAGTTATCGCTCCCTTGATTAAAATCATGTGCAATCAATCTGATACAGGTGAATATCCGGATGTTCGGCTCGGGTCGGGCTCGACTGCATAGATGCAGATATCAACAACAGAACAGAGAACCATCATTATGCCAATCAGCCTAGGGCGCGCGTTTACAAAGAACTTTTTGGGCAATGCTCCGCAATGGTACAAAATTGCCATCGTTCTATTCCTGCTGATCAACCCGATCATTTTCTACGTTGATCCCTTCCTGGCCGGCTGGCTGCTGGTTGTCGAGTTTATTTTCACCCTGGCCATGGCCCTCAAGTGCTATCCGCTGCAACCGGGCGGACTCCTGGCCATCGAAGCCGTGCTCATCGGCATGACCTCCGCCAACCAGATAAAGCATGAGCTGGTGGCCAATATCGAAGTGCTTCTGCTGCTGGTCTTCATGGTGGCCGGCATCTACTTCATGAAGCAGTTGCTGCTCTACGTCTTTACCAAGATGCTGGTGCGCATCCACTCCAAAACGTTGCTATCTCTCGCCTTCTGCCTGGTGTCTGCATTCCTCTCCGCGTTCCTTGATGCCCTGACCGTGATCGCCGTGGTCATCAGCGTCGCAACCGGCTTCTACGCCATCTACCACAAGGTGGCCTCCCGGGATGAGTCCGGCAATCTGCATCATGATGACGAAGAGATTGACGAGCTCTCCCGCCAGCATCTGAACGAATTTCGTGCCTTCCTGCGCAGCCTGATGATGCACGCCGCCATCGGTACCGCCCTGGGGGGCGTCTGCACCCTGGTCGGCGAACCCCAGAACCTCATCATCGGTGAACAGGCGGGGTGGCACTTCGGTGAATTTGCCATTCGCATGGCGCCAGTCACCATCCCGGTCTTCATCTGCGGCCTGCTGACCTGCATCCTGGTCGAAAAATTCCGCTGGTTCGGTTATGGCGCCCGCTTGCCCGAGCCCGTGCGTCACATCATGGAATCCTACGAGCGCGACGAAGACGCACAACGTACCCCGCAGGACAAGGCCAAGCTGATCGTCCAGGCGCTGATTGCCACCTGGCTTATCACGGGTCTTGCCCTCCATCTGGCTGCAGTCGGGCTGATCGGCCTGACGGTCATCGTGCTCGCGACGGCGTTCACCGGCGTGACTGAAGAACACGCACTTGGCAAGGCATTCCAGGAGGCTTTGCCGTTCACCGCCCTGCTCACCGTCTTTTTCAGCGTGGTGGCGGTCATCATCGATCAACAGCTGTTCAAGCCGGTGATCCAGTGGGTACTGGCGGCCAAGCCGGAGGATCAGCTTGCCCTCTTCTACCTGGCAAACGGTCTGCTCTCCATGGTCAGTGACAACGTCTTCGTCGGCACCGTCTACATCAACGAGGTGAAGACCGCCCTGATCAACGGCGCCATTAATCGCGAGCATTTTGATCTGCTGGCCGTGGCCATCAACACCGGCACCAACCTGCCGTCGGTCGCCACCCCCAATGGCCAGGCCGCATTCCTGTTCATGCTCACCTCGGCCCTCGCTCCCCTGCTGCGCCTCTCTTATGGCCGCATGGTCTGGATGGCGCTGCCCTATACCCTGGTGCTGGGGCTTGTCGGCTTTTTCTCCGTGGAACTGCTCCTCGGTCCTGCAACCGAATGGTTCTATCAGGCTGGGTGGTTGCTGGATCATGGGGCACAGCCACTGCCCACCCCGTCCACACACTGATCATGAAAGGGGCTGTTCGGCCCCTTTCTTTTCAGATGGGGCTCTGCTCTAATTCAGCCACTATTTTTCTCTGAGAGATCAATCAGATGATCGAGTATCTTCGCCGCATTGCCAGTCACCGTCTGGCCTGGGGATTGCTGGCAGCCTCCGCTTTCGCACTGGAACTCTGCGCCCTCTTCTTCCAGCACGTGCTGGGTTTGCACCCTTGCGTGATGTGCATCTATGAACGTATCGCCCTCCTCGGCGTGCTCACGGCCGGCCTCCTCGGCATGGTCGCGCCAGAGCGCTGGTACCTGCGCTGGAGTGCCATGCTCCTGTGGGGTTACAGCGCCTTCTGGGGCCTGAAACTGGCGCTCAAGCACGTGGATTACCAGATGAACCCCTCCCCCTTCAACGTATGCGAGGGATTTGTTGACTTCCCTGCCTGGGCACCACTGGATAAGTGGGTTCCCTGGATGTTCTACCCGGACGGCGACTGCAGCGAGATCAGCTGGCAGTTCCTCGGTTTCTCCATGCCGCAGTGGCTCGTGGTCATCTTTGCCGCCTACCTGCTGGTGTTCGTCATCGTGGCTGCTGGCAACCTGATAAAAGGGCGCTGCTGCAACTAGTCGTTCACTCGACCCTAAAAAGGGAGCCCATGGCTCCCTTTTTATCTCCTCTTTTATCACCTCACGGCCCATGCCCAGAGGGCCGGATCTCCTTCTCCCTGTTCTGCCAATGAAGTGGTTGCCTGCGGGTGCGCATCATCGTAACAGGCCACAAGCGGGTCAAAGGGCGCAGCGGCGACCTGCCACTCAGCCTCCCAACAAGAAGGGAGCCATCGGCTCCCTTCTTTCATGTCGTGCACGACGATGTCACGCGCCTTCGGAGGTAGCCTTGCTGGCACTTCTCCTGGCCTTCACCATGCCGATCACCATGGGCAACAAGGAGACCGCGATGATGCCGAAGATGAGCAGGGTAAAGTTGTGGCGCACTACCGGCAGATTGCCAAAGAAGTGGCCGGCATAGACGAAGGAGAGCACCCACAAGAGCCCCCCCACCAGGTTGAACACCAGGAAGCGGGGATAGGTCATGGCCCCCATGCCCGCCACGAAGGGGGCGAAGGTCCGCACTATGGGCAGGAAGCGGGTGATGATGATGGTCTTGCCGCCATGCTTGGCATAGAAGGCATGGGTCTTGACCAGATAGTCCCGACGAAAGATTTTGGAATCGGGGTTGCGAAACAGCTGTTCACCGAAGAAGTGGCCTATGGTGTAGTTCACCACGTTGCCCATCACGGCGGCGATGATCAGCACGGCGGCCAGGGTGTGCACGTCCAGCACGCTGCCCACGGTGAGGGCTCCTGCCGCAAACAACAGGGAGTCTCCCGGCAGGAAGGGGGTCACCACCAGCCCGGTCTCGCAGAAGATGATGAGAAACAGGATGGCGTAAACCCAGATCCCATAGTTTTCAAACAGCTCTTTCAGATGCACGTCAACGTGCAGAATAAAGTCGATGGCAAAGAGGATCAGATCCATTTTTTGGTACCCATGAAGTGAACGGCGTGGAGTCTACGCCAATGAGACCTGGCTCACAATCTCCCCATGGTCCCCTTTTTCGAACTCCATGAAGGGAGTCATTCAATCCCCCTTCTTTTTCCCTTTCCCTGAACGTAGGGTTCTGCTCACTCGGCCTTGTCCAGAGCGGCCAGCACCTCACCGGGCAGGCATTTCTCCCAGCCCCACAAGAGGAGCAGCAACAGGGTCGCGTCGTCGAGCCAGCCAAGGAGAGGCACCACATCGGGGACAACGTCCACCGGGCTGATGCCATAGAGCAGGATAAGGATCACCAGCCCCTTCGCCCACCAAGGCGTGCCTGGGTGGCGAAAGCCCTGATAGAGGCGGCGCAAACGCCGCCAGATGAGCCAGCGTCTGGCGCTCATGACTCGATCAGCTCGCCGCGCAGCCGCTGGATCTGATCCCGCAGCGCCGCCGCCTGTTCGAACTCCAGATCCCGCGCATGCTGGAACATCTGCTCTTCCATCCGCTTGATCTCCTTGCTGATCTCGCTGGCAGAGCGGGCATGGTACTCCCCTTGCGGTTCGGCAGCCTTGCGACTCCCCTTGCCGGCCTTGCCCGCCGTGCGGCTGCCCCCCATGTCCATCACATCGCCGATGGCCTTGTTGAGCCCCTTCGGCACGATGCCGTGTTCCAGGTTGTGGGCGTGTTGCAGGGCGCGGCGCCGCTCGGTCTCTTCGATCGCGACCTTCATGGAGTTGGTGATGGTATCGCCGTAGAGGATCACCTTGCCGTTGAGGTTGCGCGCAGCCCGGCCGATGGTCTGGATGAGGGAGCGGGTGGAGCGCAGGAAGCCCTCTTTATCCGCATCCAGAATGGCCACCAGGGAGACTTCCGGCATGTCGAGGCCTTCGCGCAGCAGGTTGATGCCCACCAGGACGTCAAACTTGCCAAGGCGCAGGTCGCGGATGATTTCCACCCGCTCCACGGTATCGATGTCCGAGTGCAGATAGCGCACCCGTACCTCGTGATCCGCCAGGTATTCGGTCAAGTCCTCCGCCATCCGCTTGGTCAGTGTCGTGACCAGCACCCGCTCCTCCACCGCCACCCGCTTGCGGATCTCGGAGAGCAGATCGTCCACCTGGGTGCTGACCGGCCGCACTTCCACCTCGGGATCGAGCAGCCCGGTGGGACGCACCACCTGCTGCACCACGTCACCGCCGGACTTCTCCAGCTCGTAGGGGCCCGGGGTCGCCGAGACGAACACCGTCTGCGGCATCAGCGCCTCGAACTCGTCGAACTTGAGGGGCCGGTTGTCCAGCGCCGAGGGAAGGCGGAAGCCATACTCCACCAGGGTCTCCTTGCGGGATCTGTCCCCTTTGAACATGGCGCCGATCTGCGGCACCGTGACGTGGGATTCGTCGATGATGAGCAGGCCGTCCCCCGGCAGGTAGTCAAACAGGGTGGGAGGCGGCTCACCCGGCGCGCGACCGGAGAGGTAGCGGCTGTAGTTCTCGATGCCGGAGCAGTAACCCAGCTCCTGCATCATCTCCATGTCGAACTGGGTGCGCTGGCTGATGCGCTGCTCCTCCACCAGCTTGTTGAGGCTCATCAACTGCTCGCGCCGCCCCTTGAGCTCCTCCTTGATGTGCTCGATGGCACCCAGGATGGTCTCCCGCGGGGTGGCGTAGTGGGTCTTGGGGTAGATGGTGTAGCGCACCACCGTCTGCTCGATGGCACCGGTCAGGGGATCGAACAGGGAGAGGCGTTCTACCTCTTCATCAAAGAGCTCCACCCGCAGGGCCAGCTTGTCCGATTCGGCGGGGTAGATGTCGATCACCTCCCCCCGCACCCGGAAGGTGCCGCGCTGGAAGGCCATGTCGTTGCGGGTGTACTGCAGTTCGGCGAGGCGGCGCAGGATATCCCGCTGATTGATCACGTCCCCCACTTTGAGGTGCAGCATCATGCTGAGGTAGGCCTGGGGATCCCCCAGACCATAGATGGCCGATACCGAGGCGACGATCACCACGTCGCGCCGCTCCAGCAGCGCCTTGGTGGCTGACAGCCGCATCTGCTCGATGTGATCGTTGATGGAGGCATCCTTCTCGATGAAGGTGTCCGTGGTCGGCACATAGGCTTCGGGCTGGTAGTAGTCGTAATAAGAGACGAAATACTCCACCGCGTTGTCGGGGAAGAACTCCTTCATCTCCCCGTAGAGCTGGGCCGCCAGGGTCTTGTTGGGGGCCAGTATCATGGTGGGACGATTGAGGGTCGCGATGACGTTGGCCATGGTAAAGGTCTTGCCTGAACCGGTCACCCCGAGCAGGGTCTGGTGGGCCAGTCCCGACTCGATGCCATCGAGCAGTTGGGCGATGGCCCTCGGCTGATCCCCGGCGGGTTGAAACTGGCTGGCCAACTGGAATAACTTGCTCATGACGACTCCCGGCAAAAAACGGCAAGGGTGCAGTGTACCCCGAGTTGAAGGAGCTGGGTATCCGCTCACCCTCCCTGATGGCTATTGACCCCGAAATACGACCTCTGTATGATGCACCTCCTTGCCTGATGTTCCCCCGTAGTTCAGTCGGTAGAACGGCGGACTGTTAATCCGTATGTCACTGGTTCAAGTCCAGTCGGGGGAGCCAATTCCTCACCATCTCGGTGCAAGTTATCCACTTTAGTGCTTTCCTCTTCCAATTTTAATGCACAAGCCCTTTCCTGCGGCCTGACTCCCTTTTGATCTCCCGATACTGACCAGCAGCGTTTTGTTCTGCTGCGCATAACTATTTGATTTTTATAGAAACAATTTATTGCAGGTATTTTTTGAACAGTCCTTGCAGCCCAGTATTGGCGCGGCTTTCAGCCTGATCGCCAAGTTTCACAAACAGGGTTATCCACAGTTTCTGTGGGTAACTTGACCAAAGCCACGGTTCATCTGGGCTGGCAGCCATTGTCCCCGGTTTGCGATGGCTGCCCCCGCTCTTCCCCATTTTCTGCTGTTTTTCCCTTCCCCCCTAAATGGGATGAATCGACTCGCGGTGCTGCCTGTGGGGGATTTTTTTTCGCTATGCCGCGTCCTGCGGGTCAGCCCTCGCCGGATGAGTCATGAGTCTCTTTTGTTACCCTTCAATTTCCTCAGTAGAAAATGCTGAAAAACATGCCCGTTTGCTCCCCATGCAGCAGGTAATAAATTGTCCACAGGAGCGTCATCCCCTCTCTGCTCGACAGCATATTTCACTCATTGACAGCGGGCCTTGCAGCGTAAAATAGAGGTGTTTTCCCCAGCCACCCCTCGCATCCCTATCTTCACCGAAGAGACCAGCACTTAACTGGCTGTTAATCCGCTTTGGCGCTTCTTTCTTGATACAGGATCCGGCACAATATCGACCCCACTTTTTTCCTCGGTTTTTCCGGGCATGACCATAGATTTCGTGACACTGCTACATCAAAGCGACTCCCTGCTGCTGTTCGTGGTACTGGCCTTCGGGCTGCTGCTGGGCAAGGTACGCATCGGCAACTTCCAGATAGGCAACACCATAGGCGTGCTCTTCACCGCCCTGCTGTTTGGCCAGATGGGATTCCAGTTTTCCACCTCCACTGAAAACGTCGGCTTCATGCTGTTCATCTTCTGCGTGGGGATTGAAGCGGGGCCGCACTTTTTCAGCGTCTTCCTTCGCGACGGCATCCACTACATCACCCTGACCCTGGTGATCCTGCTGTCGGCCCTGCTGCTGACCGTGGGGCTCGCCAAGTTCTTCAATCTGGGGCCCGGCATGGCCGCCGGCATTCTGGCAGGTTCTCTCACCTCCACGCCGGCCCTGGTGGGGGCACAGGACGCCCTGCGAAGCGGATTGCTCAACCTGCCCCACCAGACCGACATGCAGTCGGTGCTCGACAACATGGGGATAGGCTACGCCCTGACCTACCTGGTGGGCCTGGTGGGCCTGATGCTGGTGGTGCGCTACCTCCCGTCCCTGGCCAGGCTGGATCTCAACACCGAGGCCCAGAAGATCGCCCGCGAGCGGGGGCTCTCCGACAGCGAGAGCCGCAAGACCTATCTGCCCATCATCCGCGCCTATCGGGTCGGCCCGGAGCTCGCCGCCTGGATCGGCGGTCGTACCCTGCGCGAAACCGGCATCTATCCTCACACAGGCTGCTATGTGGAGCGCATTCGCCGCAACGGCATTCTGGCCAGCCCCGATGGTGACGCCGTCATTCAGGAAGGGGACGAGATCGCCCTGGTGGGCTACCCCGAGAGCCACGAGAAGCTCGACGTCAACTACCGCAACGGCAAGGAGGTGTTCGATCGCAACCTCCTTGACCTGCAGATCGTCACCGAAGAGATCGTGGTGAAGAATGATGCCGTGGTGGGTCGCCATCTGGTGGAGCTCAACCTCACCGAGAAGGGATGCTTCCTCAACCGGGTGGTGCGCTCCCAGATAGAGATGCCGTTCGATCGCAACATCATGCTGCAAAAGGGAGACGTGCTACAGATCAGCGGCGAGAAGCAGCGGGTCAAGCTGCTGGCCAACAAGATAGGCTTCATCAGCATCCACAGCCAGACCACGGATCTGGTGGCCTTCGCCACCTTCTTCGTGCTGGGCCTGCTCATCGGCTCCGTCTCCCTGGTGTTCGGCCAGATAGAGTTCGGCCTCGGCAACGCCGTCGGCCTGCTGCTGGCGGGGATCCTGATGGGCTACCTGCGTGCCAACCACCCCACGGTGGGCTATGTGCCACCAGGCGCCCTGCGCCTTGCCAAGGATCTCGGGCTCGCCGTCTTCATGGTGAGCACCGGCCTCAAGGCGGGGGGCGGCATCCTCGATCACCTGAGCGAAGTGGGGATGGTGGTGCTCTTCTCCGGCATGCTGGTGACCACCTTGCCGGTGCTGGTAGGCTACCTGTTCGGTGTCTGGGTGCTCAAAATGAACCCGGCCCTGCTGCTCGGCGCCATCACCGGGGCTCGTACCTGCGCCCCGGCCATGGACGTGGTGAACGAGGCGGCCAACAGCTCCATCCCGGCGCTCGGCTACGCCGGCACCTATGCGGTGGCCAACGTCATGCTGACCCTGGCGGGCTCCTTCATCATCGGCTTCTGGTTCTAGCCGCCGAGTACCTGCCCGCCCATGAAAAAAGGGAGCCTCGAGGCTCCTTTTTTCATGGGCGGGCACTCCTGGATGGAATAGTGGAAATCGTGCTATGGGGCCATCTCTATCAAACCCAATAAGCTAAATCACCCACAAGGCGCCACTTACACTCAATAAAACGAGCGAGGTGTAAGTGATGAAACGCGCATGGATGGTCGTGATCTGGTGGTTCTGCTCCCTGACGCCAGCCTGGGGGGCCGAATCCGGCAAGCAGGTGTCCCCCGAGGAAGAGACGGAGAAAAGCGCCCTGAGCTTTGAGGGGGACGAGCTTGCCAGACCCAGGCTGGGGGATCTCGACGTCATGCTGGAGCAGCGCACCATCCGAGTGCTCACCACCTACAACAAGACGGGATTTTTCATCACCAAGGGCGTGCAGCGGGGCGTCACCTACGATGCCTTCATGCAGGTGGAAAAGCGCCTCAACGAACAGTTGCGCAAGCAAAAGGCGATCAAACGCCACCTCAAGGTGCACTTCGTCTTCATTCCCGTGGCCCGGGAAGCCCTGCTGACCTCCCTCATCGAGGGCAAAGGCGACATCGCCGCCGCCAATCTCACCATCACGGACAAGCGCAAGAAGCAGGGTATCGCCTTCACCGATCCCCTGCTTGAAAACGTGCGGGAGCTGCTCGTCTCCGGCCCCCTCTCCCCCAAGCTGGAAAGCGCCGCCGATCTCGGGGGCCAGCGCGTCTTCGTACGCCCCTCCTCCAGCTACTACGAGAGCCTGCTCGCCTACAACCAGGCCCGCAAGTCGGCGGGAGAGCCCCTCATCGACCTCCAACCCGCCTCGGAGGTGCTGGAAGACGAAGATCTGGTGGAGATGCTCAATGCGGGCCTGCTCCCCTTCATCGTCATGGACGAGCACAAGGCCCGCTTCTGGCAAAAGATTTTCCCCGGGATCACCATTCACGACGCCCCCGTGTTCCGGGAAGGGGGCGTCATCGCCTGGGCGGTGCGCAAGGAGAGCCCCCAGTTGCTCGCCATGCTCAACGAGCAGATCAAGGCGCTGCGTGGCAAGGCGACGGGGGACGAGATCCTGGCCCGTTATCTCAAGCAGAACAAGTTCGTCAAAAGCGCCGCCGCCGAGGCGGAGCGCAAGAAATTCCTGCAGGTGGTCGAGCTGTTCCGTGAATATGGCGAACGCTATGACATGGACTGGCTGCTGATGGCGGCCCAGGGCTACCAGGAGTCCGCCCTCAACCACCAGGCCCGCAGCCATGTGGGCGCCATCGGCATCATGCAGATCATGCCCGCCACCGGCAAGGGGCTGAAGGTCGGCGACATCCGCAAGCTCGAGCCCAATATTCACGGCGGCGTCAAATACATGCGCTGGATGATCGATCACTACTATGCGGACGAGCCCATGACCGCCCTCGACAAGGCCCTCTTCTCGTTCGCCTCCTACAATGCCGGCCCCGCCCGGGTGGCGCGGCTCCGCGCCGAGGCCAGAAAACGGGGGCTGGATCCCAACGTCTGGTTTCACAACGTCGAGTACGTGGCAGCGGAGAAAATCGGCCCCGAGACGGTCACCTATGTGGGCAACATCTACAAGTACTACATCGCCTACAAGCTGGTGATGGAGCAGATGCAACTGAGGGAGAAGGCCAGCGAGGCCCTGAAGCAGGAGAAGATGGTCGAGAAGGTCTCGGCAGCAGAGAAATCATAGGCACCTCAAACCCATGCCGGTTGCAGGCGGGGCTCCCTCTTTACCAGAGGCGAGCCCCGCTTCTTATTTCCACGTCTGCCCCTCCTTGCCCCATGACCAGAATGAACAGAATGGGCAGAACAGCCTTAATAGCCATTACGGCCAGATTGTTTTCCAATCAGACATGATTAATTAACCTCCTCGCAACAATCACAAGGAGAACACCATGTTGCAAGGAACCTTCAAGCGCACCCTGCTCTGCTGCCTGCTGGGGGCCAGCCTCGGCGTCCAGGCCAAGATAGACGAAGTCCACTTTCTGATCCCGGGCGGCGCCGGCGGCGGCTGGGACAACACGGCCCGTGGCACCGGCGAGGCTCTGACCAAGTCCGGCCTCATCAACACCGCTTCCTACCAGAACATCTCGGCCGGCGGCGGCGCCAAGGCCATCGCCCACCTGATCGAGACCTCGGCACAGTCCGACAAGACGCTGCTGGTCAACTCCACCCCCATCATCGTCAAGTCCCTCTCCAAGGAGCTGCCGCAATCCTTCCGGGATCTCACCCCGGTCGCCGCCATCATCGCCGACTATCAGGCGCTGGCGGTCCCCCTGGACTCCCCCTATCAGAACTGGGCCCAGTTGCTGGCCGCCTATGAAGCCAATCCCGCCAAGGTGAAGATTGCCGGCGGCTCCGCCCGCGGTAGTCTGGATCACCTGGTGGCCGCCATGACCTTCAAGAATGCGGGGGCCGATGCCGGCAAGCTGCGCTACGTGGCCTATGACGCCGGCGGCAGCGCCATGGCGGCGGTGCTGGCGGGGGAAACCCAGGTGCTCTCCACCGGCTTTGGCGAGGCGATGGAGGCGGTCAAGTCCGGCCAGATGCGGATCCTCGGCGTCACCGCCCCCGAGCGGATGCCGGACGCCAGCCAGGTGCCCACCTTCTCCGAGCAGGGCAACCCCACCGTGTTTGCGAACTGGCGCGGCTACTTCGCCTCCCCCGACGTCAGCCCCGAGCAGTCCGCCGAGTTCGCCGCTCTGCTCAAGCAGATGTACGACAAGCCGGAGTGGGAAGCGGTGCGCGCGCGCAACAGCTGGATCAACCAGTATCAGGCCGGTCCCGAGTTCACTGCCTTCCTCAACAGCCAGGAGCAGCAGATCGGCGGCCTGATGCGCGAGCTCGGCTTCATCAAATAACCCTCAGCCTGTGGCGGGCCAGGCCCGCCCATCGGAGTCATCATGCCACTGACCAAGGAAAGGTTCGGGGGGCTGCTGTTTTTGCTGCTCTCCCTCGCCTACGGCTATCACGCCACCCAGATCCCCGGCTACCCGGGGGACGAATATGAACCCTTTACCGCCAGCACCCTGCCCTATGCCCTGGCAGGTGTCGGGGTCCTGCTCTCCCTGATCCTGATCTGTTCCCCGGGAGGAGAGCGACTGGGCAAGGAGTCCGGCAACTGGCGGCTGGTGTTCGCCCTGCTGGGGCTGATGCTGGTCTATGGCCTGGCCCTTGGCTGGCTCGGCTTCCTCGTCGCCACCATCTTGTTCCTCATCGGCGGCATCCGGCTGATGGGCGAGCAGAGCCTCGCCTTCGCCTGCAAGGTGAGCATACCTTTCACCCTCATGTTCTGGGCCCTGCTGACCAAGGGGCTCAATGTCTATCTCGAGCCGGGTCGGCTGTTCACCCAGTTGCTGGGATAAGGAGAACCCATGTTAGACGGAATCCTGCAAGGGCTCGGCACCGCCATGATGCCCATCAACCTCTTCATGGTGGTGGTCGGCTGCTTCGTCGGCACCTTCATCGGCATGCTGCCGGGGCTGGGCCCGGTCACCGCCATCGCCCTGATGATCCCCATCACCTACGGGCTGGATCCGGCTTCCGGCATCATCCTGATGGCCGGGGTCTATTACGGCTCCATGTTCGGCGGCTCCACCGCCTCCATCCTGATCAACACCCCGGGCTGCTCCGCCAGCATGATCACCGCCATCGACGGCTATCCGCTGGCCTGCAAGGGGCAGGCGGGCAAGGCGCTGGCCATCGCCGCCTACGCCTCCTTCGTCGGCGGCACCCTGTCGGCCATCTTCCTGATGGTGGCAGCGCCCCTGCTCGCCAAGGTCTCCCTCGCCTTCCAGTCGGCGGACTACTTCGCCCTCATGGTGCTCGGGCTCTCCGCGGTGGCGGCCTTTGCCGGCAAGGGCCAAGTGCTCAAGGCGCTGATCATGGCGCTGTTTGGCATCATGATCTCCACCGTCGGCATCGACCGCAGCGTCGGGGTGGACAGATTCACCTTCGGTCTCCCGGACTTGCGCGATGGTTTCTCCTTCCTGCTGCTGGCCATGGCCACCTTCGCCCTGGCAGAGATCCTGATGACGGTGCTGCGCCCGGGCAAGGACACCAGCCAGGAGGAGGCGAGCAAGATGCAGCAGCTCGGATCCCTCAAGCTGAGCCGGGACGAGGTAAAGGAGATAGCGCCCCCCATAGCCCGCTCCTCGGTGCTGGGGTTCCTCATCGGCGTGCTGCCGGGGGCCGGTGCCACCATCGCCTCCTTCATGGCCTATGGGGCCGAGCGCAACTTCGCCCGCAAGGGCAAACGGGACGAGTTTGGCAAGGGCAGTCTGACCGGCATAGCCGCGCCGGAAGCGGCCAACAACGCCGCCTCCAGCGGGGCCTTCGTGCCGCTGCTGACCCTGGGGATCCCGGGCTCCGGCACCACGGCCCTGATGCTGGGGGCCCTCATCGCCTACGGCATCCAGCCCGGCCCGCGCCTCTTCATGGAGCACCCTGACGTGTTCTGGTCGGTGATCATCTCCATGTATCTGGGCAACGTGGTGCTGCTGATCCTCAACCTGCCGCTCATTCCCTACCTGGCCAAGATCCTGCAAGTGCCGCGCCCCGTGCTCATCCCCATGGTGCTGCTGTTCTCGCTGATCGGGGTCTATCTGGTCTCCTTCAACACCATGGACATCTATGTGATGGTGCTGGTGGCCCTGGTGGCCATCGGGCTGCGCCTGCTTGACTTCCCCATGGCCCCCATGCTGCTCGGCTTCATCCTGGGGGGAATGCTGGAGGACAACCTGCGCCGGGCCCTGGTGATCAACGACGGCTCCCTGAGTTTCCTGTGGGAGCGCCCCATCACCCTGGGCTTCACCCTGGTCACCCTGGTGATGCTGCTGCTGCCGCTCTGGCAGTGGTGGCAGGCCCGTCGCACGCCGGTAGCGACCCTGCAATCCGACCCGACCTGATCCCAGCCATCACAAAAAGAGCGCCAAAAGGCGCTCTTTTTCTTGAGTTGGAACCGGCCACTCAGCGCTGACGGTAGCGCCGCTCCGGCCGCCCCACTGTGCCGTACTCCAGCTCCGGGCTCGCCAGCTGCTGACCCACCAGAAACTCCAGATAGCGGCGCGCCGTGGTGCGGCTCACCCCGACCCGGCTGCCTATCTCCTCGGCGCTGGCCCCCTCCTGATGGAGGGCCGCCAGCACCCTTTGCAGGGTGAGGGCGTCTATCCCCTTGGGCAGGCCGCCCGCCGCCACCTGTTGCAACGGGGAGCCAAGGAGCGCATCCACCGCCTGCTGATCGATGTCGGCCAACGCCGCCAGGGCGGCGACGCTCTGACGGTACTTCTCCAGGGTGTCGCGCAGCCGCTCGAACACCACGGGCTTCAAGATGAAATCCACCACCCCGAGGCGCATCGCCTCCTGCAGGGCCGCCGCCTCGCGGGCGGCGGTGAGCAGGATGACGTCGAGGTGAGCCCCGCGCTGGCGCAACTCCCGCAGCAGGGAGAAGCCCTCCCCGTCCGGCAGCCAGACATCCAGCAACACCAGATCGGGTTTGAGGATCTCTATCTGCTCTCTGGCATCGAACAGGGTGAGCGCCACCCCCAGCACCTCGAAACCGGCGAGGCGCTGCACGAAGCGACGGTGGATCTCGGCAATGGCCGGATCATCCTCGACGATCAGGATCTTGATCACTCATACCTCCTTGGGAATGTAACAGACGACGCAACTTCCCTGCGCCGTGGCTTCGATGGTGATGGTCCCCTGCAGGGCATCCAGTGTCTTGCGCACCAGGGCCAGACCTATGCCGTGGCCGGGTTCGGCCTTGCTGCTGACCCCGCGCTCGAACAAGGTGTCCGCCAAAGCGGGATCGACGCCGCCGGCCCCGTCCTCCACCTCCAGAATGAGATCCTGGCCGAGATCGCTCAAAGAGACCCGGATCGGCTGGTAGGGGGCGCCATGGCCGCGGGTCGCCTCGAAGGCGTTGTCGATGAGGTTGCCCAGTACCGTCACCAGCTGGGAGCCGCTGACCCGGGCGGGAATGTCGTGCAGGCGGGAATCCGGGTCCACCTCCAGCACCAATCCCAGCTCATGGGCTCTGTGGTACTTGCCAAGCAGCAGGCCCGCCACCTTGGGCTTGGCGATGGCCCCCATCAAAAAGCTCAAGAGGGCCTGCTCGGTGGCCGCCTCCCGGCCGATGAAGGCGAGCGCCTCCCGGGTGGCCCCCAGCTCAATGAGACCGGCGATGGTCCCGAGCTGGTTGTTGTGTTCGTGGGTCTGCACCCGCAGCAGATCGCTGTAGGCCTGCACCTGGGAGAGCTGGGCACTGAGCTCGGCCAACTCGTCCTTGCGCCGAAAGCTCGACACGGCGCCAATCAGCCTGCCCTCCTGCACCAGGGGCAACCGGTTGACGATGAGAGACTGGCCGTTGAGCACTATCTCCTCGTCATACTGGGGCCGGGGATCCTGAATGAGGGAGAGCATGCGGCTGCCGGGCAGCAAGCGGGTGACGGGCTGGCCTATGGCGGCCTGCGCAGCCCGCTCATCGAGGCGCAGCAGCCGAATGCCGTTGGGGTTGAGGGAGGTGAGCCTGCCTTGCTCGTCTATGGTGAGTATTCCCTCGCGCACCGTGCGCAGGGTGCAGTCGAGCTCCGCATAGAGGCGGCCGATCTGCTCGGGCTCAAACCCCAGCAGGGCCCGCTTGTAGCGTTTGGCCAGCCAGGCCGCGGCGACACTGTTGAGCAGCACTATGAGCAGTGTCATTGCGAGGCCAAAGCGCAGGAAGCCCTGCAGGTCCGCCTCTATGTCCCGCACCAGATAACCGACAGAGACCACGCCGATGACCCTGCCCATCTCATCCCGGATGGGCCCCTTGCCGCGCACCGAGACCCCGAGGGACCCTTGAGCGCGGGAGATGTAGAACTCCCCCCGTAGGGCGCGTCCGGGATCGTCCCCCATCATGGGTTTGCCTATCCTGTCCGCATTGGGGTGCACCAGGCGGCGCGCCTCCTTATCGCCGATGACGATGTAGCTGGCACCGACCTCGGCCCGCATCCGCTCCACCAGCACGTTGAGGCGGGTGCTATCGGCTCGCTTCACCCCGGCGATGACGCCGGGCTCACGGGCCACCAGCCGCGCCACGTCCAGGGCCTGATCCCCCACCTCCCGGTAGCGCTGCTCGGCGACATAGTAGTAGCTGGCCCCGCTCAGCAACACCAGTTGCAACAGACTGACCAGACAGAGAATGAGCAGGAAGCGTCCTTGCAACCCGAGCCTCATGCCTCCTTGTCGCCTCGCAACAAGTCGAGCAGCAGACTGCCATCGCGCAAGGCCTTGTGCACCTGCACCGAGGTGGGTTTGGTGGGATCTTCGTAAAAGTGGGTGGATTCGATCTGCAGGCGCACCAGGTATTCCGCCGGCAACTGGCTTGCCAGGGACTGGTGCAACATGGGGAAGAGCAATCGATCGGCCCGGGTGATCTCCCCCCCGAGCAGCAGCTTGCCCGGGTTGAGCAAGCAGATGAGGTTCGCCAGCACCCGGGAGAGGCGGCCCGCCGCCTGGTGCAGGATGTCCTGACACAGGCTGTTGCCCGCCAACGCCAGCTCGCACAGCTCGCGGATGGTGACGCTTTCGGGCAGATCGAACTCCTGCATCCGTTCGCGCAGCTCCCGATATTGCGCCTCCAGCGCCTGATTGGTCACCAGGGTGCAGGCGCAACCGAAGCCACCGCAGTAGCAGCGCTGGCCATAAGGTTCGAGCTGCAGGTGGCTGAGATCCCCGAGCAGAGCCGACTCGCTCTCGATGAGCTGGCCATTGACCACCATGCCGACCCCGATGTCGTTGTGCACGAACACCAGCACCGCATCCGAGCAGTTCCTGGCGGCGCCCCACTCCCGCTCGGCCTGGATCCAGGTGCGCACGTCACCGCTCACCAGCACGGGTACCGAGAAGGCCTCCTGCAGGGTGGGACCGAGGGGCCAGTTGCGCAGATCGTAATAGGGAAAATGCTTGACCATGCCGGAGTGGCGCTCCACCTGACCGGGCAGGCAGAGGGCGATGCAGGCCAGACGCAGCGCCTTCTTGGGCAAAAAGCCCTCGATGGCCCGCACCAGGCTGGCCAGCAGCTCGGCACGCTCCGCCTCGTTGAAGACATGGCGATGGCGCGCCAGGGAGTGACCAGCTAGGTCAAACAGGGCCATGTCCACATAGCCGCGCCCCAGGCGCATGGAGAGAAACTGGAAGCGGCGCTCGTTGATGCGCAGCAGGGTCTGGCGACGGCCACGCCCCACCGAGCTCTCGCCGCAGGTGACCACCAGGCCGCCGTCCAGCAGCTCGCGGGTGATCTTGGTGATGCTGGCCGGCGACAGGCCGGTCAGACGGGACAGATCGGTACGGGACAGCTCCTTGTGCTCCTCCAGGCTGGCATAGACCAGGCCGTAGTTGAGCTGACGGATCAAATCGATACTGCCTTTCACGATCTCATTCATAGGGTTGGGGCTAACGAAAGGAACGAATGGCGCGATTTTCACACATTCTGCGCCGATCCCCAAATTTGCCGTCTGGAAATCCTGTCCAGACGGCAAAAATGTGATTAGTAACGGAAGCGGGAGACGAGTTGGCGCAATTTGTCACCCGTGCCTGCCAGGGCGCGGGTGGTGGTGCTGGACTCCCCGGACGCCTCGGTCAGCTCGCTGACGATCTGCTGGATGGCCACCAGGTTCTTGTTGATCTCCTCGGAGACCGCGTGCTGCTCCTCGGCGGCCGTGGCGATCTGGATGTTCATGTCGTTGATGGTGCCGACCGCCGCCACCATGCTGTCCAGGGAGCTGGCGATGTGGCTCGCCTCCTGCACCGTCTCCTGGCTGCGTGCCTCGCTGGCCTGCATCACCTCCACCGCCTGCTTCACCCCGCCCTGCAGGCGCTGGAGCATCTCGTTGATCTCCTTGGTGCTCTGCTGGGTACGGCCCGCGAGGGATCGCACCTCGTCCGCCACCACCGCAAAGCCGCGCCCCTGCTCGCCCGCCCGGGCCGCCTCGATGGCGGCGTTGAGGGCCAGCAGGTTGGTCTGATCGGCGATGCCGCGAATGACCTCCACCACGGAGCCTATCTTGCCGGTCTCATGGGCGAGCTGTTCGATGACCCCGGCCGCCACATGCACTTCGTCCACCAGCCGGTTGATGCTGCCGATGGCGCTGTTCACCACCCCCCGGGCCGCATCGGACTCGCGGGCCGCATCGCTGGTGGCGCTGGCGGCGTTGGAGGCGCTCGCCGCCACCTCCTGGGCGGTGGAGCTCATCTCGGTCACCGCGGTCACCACCTGATCCGTCTCCTTGCCGTGGCCCTGCATCTGCCTGTCCGCATGCTCGCTCAGGCTATGCAGCCGATCCACGGCCCCCAGCAACTGGTGGCTGGTCTCCCCCACCTGGCTCACCACCGACTGGATCCGCGTCACGAAGCGGTTGAAGGCGGCGGCCAGCTGCCCCACCTCATCCTTGCTCTGCTCCTTGAGGCGCTGGGTCAGATCCCCGTCCCCGTCGGCGATGTCGTTGAGTGCGGCAACCGCATCCGCCAGCGGGCGGGTGACCCGGTTGCCGATCACCACGGTGGCCGCCAGGGTCACCCCCAGGATCACCAGGATGAACAGCACCCCGGTTTTCAGGGAGCCATACATGGTCTCCTCCCGCTCGCTGCGCAGGGTGGCCAGCTCATTGTCGATGTCGTCGATGTAGAAGCCCGTGCCCACGACCCACTGATATTTGTCGAGCACCAGGTTGAAAGAGAGCTTGGGGGCATCCCGCCCGATAGAGGGCTTGTTGGTCCAGTACTCCGAGAAGCCATCTCCTTCCCGCGCCGACTTGATGATCCCCTGAATGAGGAAGGCACCCTTGGTATCCTTGTCCTGCCAGCGGTTCTTCCCCTCCATCTCGGGCCGGGTCGGCAGCAGCACGGTATTGCCCTGATAGTCATAGACGAAGAAGTAGCCGTCGCTGCCATAGCGCAGCGGCCGCAATATCTCCTTCACCTGCTGGCGCACTTCGGGGCTGTCAGGCTTGCCGTAGCTGCCCTCGATGGCCGTCTTGGCCAGCATCAGATAACTGCTGAGCAGCGCCTTGCGCTCCTTGATTGCCCTCTCCCGCGCCACCACCAGATCCGACTCCAGATCGCTCCTGGCCACCAGGTAGTTGCTGAGATTGACCACCAGGGCCATCAGCAGCACGGGGATGGCCCCCAGTAACAGGATCTTCTGCTTAAGTGTCATTGTGTCACCCTTTGTGCTGTGTTCATTGCTGCATGATGTCTGCCTAAACGGCATGGGAAGCTGGCCGAAAGGGAAGTGCGTTCGCTACAATCCCGCCACCTTTCATTATCGACCAGATGAGCTGACTCATGAACCTATGTCCTTGCGGTTCCTCTCTTTTTCTTGCCAAGTGCTGCGGTGTACTCCACGCAGGTCAGCCCGCCGCCACCCCGGAGCAGCTGATGCGATCCCGCTACAGCGCCTTCGTACTGGGATTGGGAGAATATCTGGTACACAGCTGGCACCCGGACTATCTGAACGGGCTGACTGCGGCCGACCTCTCATCGACCGACACCCGCTGGGATGGCCTCGAAATCCTCGCCAGCCAGGGCGGCCCCGATGACACCCACGGCATGGTGGAATTCAAGGCCTGGTTCCTGGAGGGGGACGAACGTCACTGCCTCCATGAGCGCTCCCGCTTCGTGCGCCATCAGGGGCGCTGGGTCTACACCGACGGCGAGCAGGATCCGGCGCCGCTGCGGGTGGGGCGAAACGACCCCTGCCCCTGTGGCAGCGGCAAGAAGTTCAAGAAGTGCTGCGGCTGAGGTTTCCCCCGCGCCGCCCTCTGGCCAGCCCCCGGGCTGGCCTTCTTTTCCCCGCCATGCTTCCCCCTGCCCGCCTCGACGGTGACGTGAGGTTCATCACATTTCGCTCATCCCCTCACACTTAATGAGCGTTTACGAGCATTAATTTGGCCCATATCAAACATTTTACGTCATGAAGGCGCCACACTGGCCTCATCTGGAAGAGATGAGACGGGCAAGAATGAAAAGAATCACCACACAAGTCGTCATCATAGGGGGGGGCGCCACCGGCGCCGGCATCATGCGCGATTGCGCGCTGCGCGGCATCGACTGCATCCTGCTTGAGCGGGACGACATCGCCGCCGGCACCACGGGCCGCAACCATGGCCTGCTCCACTCCGGCGCCCGCTACGCGGTGACGGATCAGGAGTCCGCCCGCGAGTGCATTCAGGAGAACCGCATCCTCAAGCGGATCGCCAGCCACTGCGTCGAGGACACCGGCGGCCTCTTCATCACCCTGCCGGAAGATGACATCCATTTTCAAAATACCTTCATGGACGCCTGCGCCCTGGCGGGCATCGACGCCCGCCAGCTGGATCCCGCCGAGGCGCTGCGCCTTGAACCCAACGTCAACCCGGCGCTGATCGGCGCCATTCAGGTGCCGGACGGCACGGTCGACCCCTTCCGTCTGGCTGCCGCCAACGTGCTGGATGCCAAGGAGCACGGCGCCCGCATCTTCACTCACAGCAAGGTGCTGGGGCTGCTGCGCACCCAAGACAGAGTGCACGGGGTCAAGGCGATCAACACCCGCACCGGCGAAGCGTTCGAGGTGGAGTGCCAGGAGGTGATCAACGCCGCCGGCATCTGGGGCCAGCAGATCTGCGAGTATGCCGACCTCGGCATCCGCATGTTCCCCGCCAAGGGTTCCCTGCTCATCATGGATTACCGCCTCAACCAGCTGGTGCTCAACCGCTGCCGCAAACCGGCGGACGCGGACATCCTGGTGCCAGGCGATACCATCTCCCTCATCGGCACCACGTCGAGTCGCATCGATTACCACAAGATTGACCAGCTCACCGTCGAGCCCGAAGAGGTGGAGGTGCTGCTGCGCGAGGGGATAAAACTGGCCCCCATCATGGCCCGCACCCGATTGCTGCGGGCCTACGCCGGCGTTCGCCCGCTGGTGGCGGTGGATGGCGACGAGTCCGGCCGCAACATCAGCCGCGGCATCGTGCTGCTGGATCACAGCGATCGTGACGGCCTCCAGGGGTTCAACACCATCACAGGCGGCAAGCTGATGACCTACCGGCTGATGGCCGAATGGGCCACCGACTTGCTTGCCAAAAAGCTTGGCAACAGCAAGCCCTGCCGCACCGCCGAGCTGAGCCTGCCCGGCTCGCGGGATCCGGAGAAGGTCTCCGCCCCCGGCCTCTCGGTACCCGCCGAAGGCTCGGCCCAGTACCGCCACGGCGAGCGGGTCATCGCCTTTTTCCGCGACAACCCCAAGGCCAACGCCCTCATCTGCGAGTGCGAGATGGTGACCGCGGGCGAGATTGAATACGCCCTGCGGGAGCTCGACGTGGACAACCTGGTGGACTTGCGCCGCCGCACCCGCCTCGGCATGGGCCCCTGTCAGGGGGAGCTGTGCGCCTACCGCGCCGCCGGCCTGATGCAAGAGTACGGCAAGGCCGACGGTCGTCAGGCCTGCGTCATGCTGCGCCAGTTCCTGGAGGAGCGCTACAAGGGCACCCGGCCGGTGCTCTGGGGCGATGCCCTGCGGGAAGCCGAATTTACCTACTGGATCTACGAGGGGCTGTTCGGCCTTGGCGAGTGGACGGCCCCCCACCTGGTGAGCGAGCCCCCCTTCCCGCTCGATGCCAGCACCGCCAATTCCACCAAGGAGCGCAGCCATGAAATTTGACAGCATCGTGATCGGCGGCGGCATGGCGGGCCTCTCGGCGGCCCTGCGCCTGGCCGAGGCGGGCCAGAAGACCCTGCTGATGGCCTCCGGCCAGAGCGCCCTGCACTTCTCCTCCGGCTCGGTGGATCTGCTGGAGAGCGAGGGGGATCCCCGCGCCGCCCTGCCCGCCTTCATGGCGGCCCATCCGGATCACCCTTACAGCAAGGTGGGGATGCAGAATATCGAGGGGAGTCTGGCCGACCTGCAACGCCACTGCGCAGAAGAGGGGCTGCCCCTGATGCGCCAGGAGCACAACCACCATCGCCTGACCCCCATCGGCACCCTGAAATCCACCTGGCTCTCCCCCGACACTTGTGCCTGCGTGACTGATGCCCCCGCTCCCGACGCCATCCTGCTCGCCACCCTGGAAGGGTTTCGCGATTTTCACCCGGCGCTCGCGGCGGCGAATCTCGCGACCCACGCCCGCTTTGCCCACAGCCGCATCCTGACCGGGGAAATTCGCCTGCCCCAGCTCGCCCAGTTCAGCCGCAATCCCCACGAGTTTCGCTCCGCCGACATCGCCCGCCTGTTCGACAAGCAGGGGCCTGGCCAGCAGGACCTGCTGGCGGATCTGGCCCGCGAGATCAGCCGCATGGTGCAGGGATGCGGCGTGCCCGGCTGTCGCCATATCGTGCTGCCCGCCTGCCTGTCGCTGGGGCTGGTCGGCCCGCGTCTGAACGAGCTGGAACGGCGCACCGGCTGCACCATCAAGGAGGTGGCCACCATGCCGCCGTCCCTCATCGGCATGCGGATGCAGGAGGCCCTCAAGCGCCGCTTCATGGCCCTTGGCGGCACCTTCCTCACCAGCGAGCGGGTGCTGGGCGCTCGCTATGACGGCGACAAGGTGATCGGGGTGCACAGCCAGCACGGGGAGGATCAGCTGTTCGAGGCGGACCACTTCGTGCTCGCCTCCGGCAGCTTCTTCAGCCGCGGGCTGGAGTCGCGCCTCGGGGGCATTCGTGAACCCATCTTCGATGCCGACGTACTGAGCCTTGCCGAGCGCGACGCCTGGGCCGGCCGCCGCCTGTTCGACCACCACCCCTTCATGGGCTTCGGGGTCAAGACCGACGAGCGGCTGCGGGTGCTGCGCGGCGGCAGGCCCCTCACCAACCTTTACGGCGCCGGCAGCGTGCTCGCGCACTATGACCCCATTAAAGAAGGTTCCGGCTCCGGCGTGGCCGTTGCCACCGGCTGGCAAGCCGCTGGCCATATTCTGGCGGAGGGCTGAGATGAATCACATATTTCCACTCCAACGACACAGCGTGCTGGCCCACGACGATGCCCAATCCAAGGAGGGCTCTGGCTCAGGTGTCGCGGTCGCCACCGGCTGGCAGGCCGCCGGTCACATTTTGAGTTCAGCCCAATGATGATTTCGCCCCATATCCCGTGCCTTCACACCCAACGGGAGGAGAACTGACATGCTACTGGATCATGCCAACCAGACTTTCGATCAGTGCATCAAATGCACCGTCTGTACCGCCTACTGCCCGGTGGCCAAGGCCAACCCGGCCTACCCCGGCCCCAAGCAGGCGGGCCCGGATGGGGAGCGGCTGCGCATCAAGAGCCCGGAGCTCTTTGACAGCGCCCTCAAATACTGCACCAACTGCAAGCGCTGCGAAGTGGCTTGCCCGAGCGGGGTGCGCATCGGCGACATCATCGCCAAGGCCAAGCACCAGTACAGCGGCTTCAAACCGGGGATCCGCGAGTTCGTGCTCTCCCACACGGATCTGATGGGCAGCATGTCCACCCTGATGGCCCCGGTGGTCAACTTCACCACCGGCCTCAAGCCGATGAAGCAGGTGCTGGACAAGGCGCTGGGGGTCTCATCCCACCGGGACCTGCCCAAATATTCACAAGGCACCTTCCGCGGCTGGTACAAGAAGCAGAAAACGACTCAGGCCCGCTTTGCGCGCCAGATCGCCTACTTCCACGGCTGTTATGTGAACTACAACCACCCTCAGCTCGGCAAGGAGCTGGTGCAGGTGCTCAACACCATGAACATCGGTGTCCAGCTGCTTGCGCGGGAGAAGTGCTGCGGCGTGCCGCTGATTGCCAACGGCTTCATGGACAAGGCCAGGCAGCAGGCGGCTTTCAACATCCAGCAGCTGGAGAACACCCTGCTCGGCAACGAGATGCCGCTCTTGGCCACCTCCTCCACCTGCGGCTTCACCCTGCGGGACGAATATCCCCACCTGCTGGAGCAGGACAACCACAAGGTGCGGGATCGCATCTCCCTGGTGACCCGCTTCCTGTGGAACGAGTTCGATCGGGGCAACAAACCGGCCATGAAGCCCCTCAATCTGCACATCGCCTACCACACCCCCTGCCACCTGGAGAAGATGGGGGGGGTCATCTATACCCTCGAACTGCTGCGGGCCATCCCCGGCGTCAAGGTGACGGTGCTGGACTCCCAGTGCTGCGGCATCGCCGGCACCTACGGCTTCAAGTCGGAAAACTACGACACCAGCCAGGCCATCGGTCAGGGGCTGTTTGATCAGATAAACCGGCTCAAACCCGATCTGGTCATCACCGACTGCGAGACCTGCAAGTGGCAGATCGAGATGAGCACGGCGTTTCGCTGCGAACACCCGGTGCACCTGCTGGCACGGGCGCTGGCCTGACCGCCATCCCCCCGGTCCGCCCATCATCCCGGGCACCGGCTTGGAGGCGACACGCCCCGGTCAATGTCAGCGCCCCCTCTGGCCGGCATTGACCGGGATCGGCGCGGCAAGGCCCTGACGCCGCCCGGGCAGCCCGATGGGAGGCCCGGGCGGCGAAACCTTTTGGTTGTTTGAACCACCCACACAGTGAAAAGCAGCAACAACACCCACCCCGTTAAAATCCATCTCCCATTACCACCACCAGGAAATATCAAGCCAGCATATTCAGCCAAAAAAAGAGCCGGCATTCGCCGGCTCTTTGCATCATCTCACCCCATCAGGGGTGCTGGATGATCAGGCTGTGCTGATCCAGCATGGATTGCAGGATGTCGTGAGAGGAGGAGCCGCTCAGGTTCCAGCCACTCAAATCCACGTCCTTCAGGGTGATCTGCTGGGTGACATTGCCATCCCCCGCCGGGGAGACCGACAGGCTCACGTCACTCAGGCCGTTGCCGGTGCTGGTCACCGATGCCTGGAGATGACCCAGCAGGCCATCCACGCTGTTGTCGGTCACCCCCTTGAGCAGGTCCGCCAGATCGATCCTGTCCCCCTCCTGGGGACGGAAGTCGGTGATGGTGTCTATCGCCGGAGAGGCCGTCGTCCCCTCGTCACCACTGCCCCACACGAAGAGATCGCTGCCGGCGCCACCGGTCAGGATGTCGTTGCCCTGACCGCCCCGCAGCACATCATCCCCCATGCCGCCCAGGAGGCGATCATTGCCGGAGGAGCCGAACAGCCAGTCCCCCTGATCCGAGCCCAGCAGATCGTGGCCGCTCTGGCTGTGGATGGTGATGGTCTCCGTGGCCGAGCTCAGGGTGCTGCCACCCAGGCTGGATTCGGCACTCAGGGTGAGGGCATGATCCCCCGCCGGCAGATCCTTGAGGTAGATGGGCACGGACTGGTCCATCGGCAGCAACCAGTCGTTGCCATCCGCGTGGCCGACGCTCTGGCCGTGTTCGTCCACCACCTGGGCGCTGCCGAGGTTCTGGATCCGCACCGACAGCTCGCCCGGTGCAGGATTGACCACGCTGGCGCTGAGGTTGAGCGGCACCCAGGCCCCTTGCAGCGCAAGGATATCGTGGGTGCCGCCCCCCAGTTGGGGATCGTCCGGCTCGGCCGTCACCTGGATGGCAATCTGGGCGCTGTCGGTCAGGACGCCACCGGCACCGGTATTGCCCTGATCCGAGGTGGTGATGCTCAGGTTGTCCTGGCCCCAGAAGTCCCTGGCTGGCTCGTAGTGCAGGTTGCCTGCCAGCAGGCCGTTGAGATCATCGAGCGACCCGACCAGGGTCACCACGCTGGTCCCCGCCCCCTGCACCGAGACGGCCCCTGCCGCCCCCAGCAGGGTCAGCACACCGTGCTCCACCCGCAGCACCATGGCGATGGGCGCACTGCCCGCATCCACGTCCTTCACGCTGATCCCGGTGAGCGACAGGGAGCCATCCTCTTTCACCTGCAATGAGCCCGGCACCTGGGTGACAGGGGCATCATTGACCGGCTCGACCTCGATGGGCAGCACGTCGGTATCGCTCAGAGGGCCACCGCTGCCGGTATTGCCAAGATCATTGGTCACCATGGTCAGGGCATCCTGGCCATTGAAGTCCTGCTCGCCCTGATAGGTCACGCCCCCTGCGAGCAAGGCATTGATGGCATCCTGGGAACCGCTCAGCACCAGGGTGTTGCTGCCGCTGCCGCTCACCGTCACGCCACTGCCCGCCGCCAGTTCCAGGGTGCCGTGCAGCACGGAGAGGGTGACAGAGAGGGGGCTGTTGCCCGCATCCACATCGCTCACCTGCAGCCCGTGAATGGTGAAGGGCTGATCTTCCTGCGCCACCTGAGGCGTCGTCGGCAGTTGGTTGACGGGGGCATCGTTGACCGGTTGTACCAGGATGGGCAGCACATCGGTGTCACTCAGGGCGCCACCGCTGCCGGTATTGCCCCTATCGTCCGTCACCATGGTCAAGGCGTCATTGCCATGGAAGTCCGGGTCGCCCTGATAGGTGACGCCGCCCGAGAGCAGGGCATTGAGATCCGCCAGCGTGCCGGTCAGCACCACATCGCCGGTACCGTTGCCGGTCAGGGTCACGCCGCTCCCGGCCGGCAGGGTCAGGGTGCCGTGCTCCACCGAGAGGCGCACTTCCATGATGCCGTTGCCCGCATCCACGTCCTTGACCTGCAGACCCTGGATGACGAACGGCTCGTCCTCCTGTGCCACCTGGGGATCATCGGGCAGCACGTTGACGGGGGCATCGTTGACCGGGCTGATGTCCACGTGAATAGTGCCGCCCACCTCTGGGCCGAGGGCGCCGTTGTCCAGGCTCTGGGCCGTCACCTTGATCGCCATAGCGCCGTTGGCGTCATGGGTCACCAGCTCCACCGCGTCGAGCTTGCCCCCATCCGTGGTGACCTGCCAGCGACCACCGCCGAGATCCACCACGGTGCCGCTCACCTCGCTCGGCAGGCGGATTTCTGCCCCGTCCGGCACCCCTTCCAGGGTGACGCGCACCTGCTCGGGCCCGTTCTCGTGCACATTGCCGGCATTACCGCCGGTAGCCTGGGTATCCCGGGTCTCCACCCCCAGGTTCAGGGTGATCACATCCCCTTCGGTGCCGCTCGCCTGCTCCTGCATGTCGGTGATGACCGCATCCCCCACCGGATTGACGGTGACGGTGAAGCCCGCACTGGTTTCAAGGGGCAGGGTCAGCCCCTTGTCCAGGGTGAAGGCGCTCAGGGTCAGACTCACGGTGCCGCTGAAGTCCGCAGGCGGGATCAGGGTCAGCTTGGAGAAGTCGGTGCCCACAGGCACCTGCCACACCCCGCCGCCGTTGTTGACCGCCGGGGCGGACAGGGTGAAGCCATCCGGCACCCCCTTGATCTGCAACCCGACGATCTGCTCGGAGCCATCGTTGTCGATGAGGCTGGCCCCCAGCCCCCCCAGGCTCACGCTGCCATCTTCCTGGCCCGTGACGTTCTGGACCGTGAGGTTGGCCGGATCGTTCACCGGCAGCACCTCGAAGCTCACGTTGCCGCTCCAGCTCCCCCGATCCGTGTCCGTGGTGGCGGTATCGAGAATATCCACCGTCACCGCCAGCGGCACCTTGCCGCTGAAGTGCTCCTTGGGCACGAACACCAGATCCTTGAGGTCCGCCGGGTCGTTCACCGTGAGGGTGGCGACCGGCTGGCCGTTCTTGTCGAGGAAGTGACCATATTGGGGATCCACGGTCACGACCACCCGCTCCACGGTCTCGAGACCGCCATCGGCCACCGAGGGGCTGATGTCAGCGAGCTTGACCGAGAGATCGAGGTGGATCTCGGTGTCTTCCAGGTTGTCAGGCTGGCCGTCGCCGTTTACGTCCTTCACGTTCAGTTGCAGCTCGGGCAGGCCGTCGGCACCGCCGTTTATATCCACCACTGGCTTCACATCTACACGAACTGTGCTGGAATCTGTCTTGATGTCACCACTCGATGTATCAGTATTGACCACTGTCACACTGATATTGAGGGATCCGGCAAAGTCATTGGGCAAGCCTAGAGTCAATCCTTCCAGTCCAGCCAGTGACGGCGGCACCTTGATCACATATTCGCCGGTTGAAATGTTGTATTCGGCGCCACTGATGGTGACACCATCAGGTAGACCTTTGAGGATAATCGTAACCTCATCGCTACCTTGATCTGCGGCCCCAATATGAATCGCCCCCTTGAGCTGGGCACCAAAATCAACTTGGATATCCTCTTTACCTGTCAGCACCGCATGGTCATCAATATCAACTGTTGCCGCTGGCGTCTTGTCCGTAACCGGGGTATTACCAAAATCGGCACTGGTTTCTAGGCTGACTTTGACATGCTCACTGGGGTCCCCATCCTCACTACGGTCCACCACCATGGCATCAATGCGGATTGGTTCAACCTTTCCAACAAAACCATCCGGTGCATGCAGTTGGAAGTTATTCAAATTACCCGCAGGCACGATCCAGCTACCATTACCATTGTTGATACCGCCGAGCACAACAAACTGATCTCCCATGCCACCATTGAGCACAGGCAAGTTGATCACCAGATAGTCGATCTCTTCGAGGCTGGACAGATCGATATCGTGGGTAAATTCAAAACGACCGGAGAGATCAATATCACTCCCCCCATGGCCCACAAGATCGCCACCCGTTTGACTCAAGACGCCGTTCGGTTCCACCACTGCCTGGATATCCACATGCAGATTGCCGACTATGGTGTCCTGAGCCGTAGCCGTTGGCGTTCCATCTGGGTTTTTGTCTATATCATATTGAGTGATGGTCACATGGCTCTGGATATTGGTGTCCCTGTCGCTGTCTTCCGGGGCCCGCACCAGCAGTTGGCCACCACTGAGCAGGCTCTGCAGATCCGCATCGCTCAAGTCCACGACACCGCCGTTCACGCTGAGCTGGGTTTCGACACCGCCCACGCTTATCCAGATCTGGTAGCCGGGCTCGATGCCGGAGAGGCTGAGGTGAGTGACATGCTCGGCGCTGTCGCTGAGATCCGGTTGCCAGTTCAGCACCACGAACTCGTCTTCTAGGCCATGACTGGTCTTGGCGTAGTCACCGGCGTCGATGGCTGGCTCCACCTTGATGGTGAGCGGCACGTCGAAGCTCTTGTGATCCCCGTCGTTCTCGGTCACCACTACGTGGCCGATCAGGTGAATATCGGCGGTGCTGTTGGGCGGCGGCTGGATCTGCAGGTTGCCGAGATCTGACACATTGACCTGATAGAGGGGCTTGCCGTCTTTGAGCCCAGCAAAGGTCAGGGTCAGCTCGTTGCCACTGCCATCGAATACTTTGGCTCCTTCCGGCAAGCCTTCCAGCACCAGGTTGAGGCTTTCTGAGCCGTCCCCCGTCGTCTCCCCCGACTCCAGCTTGAAGTCCAGTGGAGCCTTGCCATCTTCGGCGATGGTGATGCTGTAACCGCCACCACTCTGGGTCCAGCCGGTGCTGTTCAGATCGAAGTGCGGGGCGTCCACCACCCCCACCAGATCCACGTGCAGGCTCTGGGAGCCGGTCTCCTTCTCGTTGACCACGGTATGGGGCTGGCCATTGGCATCGGTCAGGGTGGCCGTGTCCTTCACCACCCCCTTGATGGTGAGATCGAAGTCTTTGTTGCTGTCCTTGGGTGGCTGCAGCTGCAGCTCATGGATGCGAGCGTAGGGCACCTCGTAGTAGCCGTTTGTCGCATTAACCTGTTCAGCCCCAAGCCACAACGTGGCACCGGCGGGCAGGCCGCTGATGCGCACGAACAGCTGCTCGGAGCCATCCGTGGTGTCTCCCAGATGGGCAAGCCCAATCTTGCTGCCCAGATCGATCAGGGTATCTTCCTTGCCCTGGATCTCGCGCACCGTCAGCTTGGCGTCGTCCGCCAGCGGGTTTACGTTGACAATCACCTCCAGCGGATCGCCGAGGGCCGTCTCCTTGCCGGTCACCACCGGGGTCTTCTCCGTGCTCACCGGGGTCACAATGAGCTTGATGTCACCGCTGTAGTCCTTGCCGGGCACCACGGTCACCTTGTTGATGTCGCCACCGGCCACCGTATAGAGGCCGTTCGCCCCCGGAGTGAGCACCTTGCCATTCAGGGTCAGCGTGCCCTGGCCGGAGGCCCACTCTATCTGGTAGCTCAGGGTCTCGGAGCCGTCCGTATCGGTGAGGCCCGCCTTGACGTTGAGGGCGATGCCGCTGCTGTCCTCGTCCGCGGTGTAGTGCTGGTGCGTGTTGCCCGCATCCCACAGGGGTTTGTCGGCAATGCCCTGCACCGTGATGTCCAGATTGCCGGTCAGCACCGGGGGCTTGCTCCCCTCGGTGACCCCCACCTGCAACTGCACCGGGAAGCGCAGCGCAGCGCCTCCGTTGTTGTAGCTCGAGTAGTCGTGGTTTGGCACAAAAGTGACACCGGTGAGCTGGAACTTGTCATCGGTGTTGGCCACCGCCACCATGGCCGCTGGCGGCACCTCATACCAGGTCTTGCCCCCCTGGGTGATGGTGGTCAGTGCGACGCCGTTGAAATAGAAGGTGCCCTGGGCGTTGGCTGGCGCCTGGATAAGCAACTGCTCCACATGCTCGCCCCGATCGAAATCCCCCACATCCAGGTTCATGGTGATGGGGATCCCCTGGCTCGGATCGCTCGCCCCCGCATCCTCCTGGCCGGTTACGGCGCTCACGGTGAGCTTGCCCGCCTCGTCCCTGATGGTCAGGGTCAGAAGACCGTCGTCGGTATCTCCATCGCCATCCACCAGGTGGAAGCCTATCTGCTGTACCAGGGTGCTGTTGCTGTGATCGATGCCTGATTTGGCGGTGAAGCTGTAGTCACCCTCGGCATTGATCACCAGGGTGCCGATGATCTGCCCCGTGCCATCTGTCACCGAGATGGTGGTGTTGCCTGTGGCGGCGATGGGGTGCTCGGTGCCATTGATGGTCACCGCTCTCACCACCGCATCATCCGCCCCCTCGCTGGCAGTGGCCAGCAGATCGCCGGTCACTTTCGCCCCTTCATTCAGGGTCTTGCTCGCGTCCACGGCCACCGGCACGTCGTCCTGCACGCTCACATGACCGATCACTTCGGCGCTCAGATCCCCGTCACTGTCCCGTGCCTGCAACGGCAGCTGGATATCCAGCAGATCCTTGCCCTGGACGCTGTGATCCAGGTTGCCGGTCAGCTCGAAGGTGTAGCGGCCGGACACATCCAGGGTCAGCTTGAAGATGAGCTTGCCTGCGCTGTCCTTGCCAAGGTAGACACCCGGCTGGCTGTCTGCCCCAATGGTGACCGCCTTGCCCCCCGACGTCAGGGTATTGAGGGCGTTGAAGCGGGCTACATCCAGTTGCAGGGAAACCACCCGGTCACTCCCGGCGGCGATCGCCACCTGGCCGATGGCAACCTCTCCCGTGCCTGACGGGCTGGTGCCCCCATGCTGGCCACTGCCCCCGTTGAGGTCCGACTCCTTGACGGTCACCCCCTCGATGGCGGTGATCACGGGATCCGCCGCATCGGTGATCACCGCCGTGGTGCTGCCGGTGATCACACTGCCGTCGCTGTCGGTCACCTTCACCGGCAGACTCAGGTTGAGCTTGTCATCCGCCCCGTGATCCAGGTTGGTGTGTACCGTCACCTGATAATCGAGGGTTGCCTGGGTGTGGGCTTCGATGCGCCCCGGCACGCTCGGCAGGGTCACCGTCAGCACCAGGGTGCCGCTCGCAGTCACTGCCTGGAAACCGTGGCCATTGCTGCCCGCCACCTCTTGCCAGGTGAGGGTCTCACCGTTGTGGGTGATGGCCTTGCCACTCCCATCCACGACCTGGCCCGAGAGGGTCAGCCGCACGTCCACCACGGGATCGGAGTCCGCGGTAATGGTCAGGGTGCCGGTGGCATGCTGATCATCGCCGGTCTGGTTGTTGGCGGCGCCATCGAAGCGCCCTTCACTCACCGTCACACCGGTCAGGGTGAGGGTCGGTTTGTCCCCTTCCGAAATGCGGATGTTGAGGGTGCCCGTGGTGCTGTCGTTGTTGCCGCTGCCCTTGTCGCTGTCGACGATGTTGAGCTTGAACGGCAGGTCGGTGGCGTTGCCACCGCTCTGGTGAACCCCCTCGAACAGGGTCACCTTGTAGTCAAAACCGTTGCTGGCGGCGTTGTCCAGCTTGCCCACCAGTTCGACCTGAAGCACCTCGACGCGCTGGCCATTGACTTCCACATAGCCCTTCAGCACCTGATTGCCCGGGATGCTGGCATCGCCGTCCACCAGCTCGTATTTGACGCTCTGACCCAGGGCGGTCAGGGCCGGCTGCTCACTGATGTCGGCAAACGACACCTCGCTCACCCGATCAGAGCCCGCATTGACCTGGAAGTGGCCGGTGCCAGTCAGGGTATTGCTGCCGTCGAGCCCACGCTCATCCAGGCTCAC
>NZ_JBFODF010000051.1:0-20251 GCF_040908165.1 Aeromonas sp. R6-1 | reverse complement strand
ACCATCGGCCACGTTGACCACGGTAAAACCACCCTGACCGCCGCCATCACCAACGTGCTGGCCAAGCACTTCGGTGGTAAAGCTTTCGCCTTCGACCAGATCGACAAGGCACCGGAAGAGCGTGAGCGTGGTATCACCATCAACACCTCCCACGTAGAATACGACACTGCTACCCGCCACTACGCCCACGTAGATTGCCCGGGTCACGCCGACTACGTTAAAAACATGATCACCGGCGCTGCCCAGATGGACGGCGCAATCCTGGTAGTAGCAGCGACTGACGGCCCGATGCCGCAGACTCGTGAGCACATCCTGCTGGGTCGTCAGGTAGGCGTTCCGTACATCATCGTGTTCATGAACAAGTGCGACATGGTAGATGACGAAGAGCTGCTGGAACTGGTCGAGATGGAAGTTCGCGAACTGCTGTCCGAGTACGACTTCCCGGGTGATGACCTGCCGGTAGTACGTGGTTCCGCACTGAAAGCGCTGGAAGGCGAAGCTCAGTGGGAAGAGAAGATCCTGGAACTGGCTGGCCACCTGGACACCTACATTCCGGAGCCGGAGCGTGCCATCGACCAGCCGTTCCTGATGCCGATCGAAGACGTCTTCTCCATCGCAGGCCGTGGTACCGTAGTTACCGGTCGTGTAGAGCGCGGTATCGTCAAGGTTGGTGAAGAAGTGGAAATCGTTGGTATCAAAGATACCACCAAGACCACCTGTACCGGCGTTGAAATGTTCCGCAAACTGCTGGACGAAGGTCGTGCAGGTGAGAACGTTGGCGCGCTGCTGCGTGGCGTGAAGCGTGAAGACGTAGAGCGTGGTCAGGTACTGGCCAAGCCGGGCACCATCAAGCCGCACACTAAGTTCGAATCCGAAGTGTACGTGCTGTCCAAAGAAGAAGGTGGTCGTCACACTCCGTTCTTCAAGGGCTACCGTCCGCAGTTCTACTTCCGTACTACCGACGTGACCGGTACCATCGAACTGCCGGAAGGCGTAGAGATGGTCATGCCGGGCGACAACATCAAGATGGTTGTTACCCTGATTGCGCCGATCGCGATGGACGACGGCCTGCGTTTCGCCATCCGTGAAGGTGGCCGTACCGTAGGTGCTGGTGTTGTAGCCAAAGTTATCGCTTAATCTTGGCTTACATAAATAAAGCAAAGCCCCTATAATAGGGGCTTTCTTATGCAGGGGCGTAGTTCGAATTGGTAGAACAGCGGTCTCCAAAACCGATGGTTGCGGGTTCGAGTCCTGCCGCCCCTGCCATATACCTCGTCTCGTACGGGGCTTTTGTGTCTTTGGTTACGTCAGATACAGGTGGGTTGTATGAGTGTTAGTTCTGAGGGTCAGGGCGGAAGCAAGGATACCCTGCTTTGGGGCCTGGTTTTCATCATCCTGGCGGCCGCTGTAGTGGGCAATTACCTGCTGAGCGACGTTATTGCTGCCGTCCGCGCCCTGGGTGTGGTCGTTGTCATCGCTGCTGCCGGTGCAGTGGCCCTGCAAACCACCAAGGGCAAGGCAACACTGGCGTTTGCCCGTGAGTCTCGCCTGGAAGTCCGCAAGGTCGTATGGCCGACCCGTCAGGAAGCCATTCAGACAACCCTGATTGTGCTGGCGGTGACTGCCGTGATGGGGCTGCTGCTGTTCGTGTTGGACGGCGCCTTGGTCTGGTTGGTCAACTTGATTACCGGTGTGTAAGGATAAGCCATGACTGAACAACGTGAACAGCGTATGAGATGGTATGTCGTGCAGGCATTTTCCGGCTACGAAGGCCGTGTTGCCAAATCCCTGCGTGAACATATCAAGATGCATGGCATGGAAGAGCTGTTTGGTGAAGTGCTGGTCCCGACCGAAGAAGTGGTCGAGATGCGTGCTGGCCAGAAGCGCAAGAGTGAGCGCAAATTTTTCCCGGGATACGTCCTGGTCCAGATGGTGATGGATGAAACCACATGGCACTTGGTACGCAATGTACCACGTGTAATGGGTTTCATCGGCGGTACCTCCGATCGCCCTGCTCCTATCTCCGATAAAGAAGCGGATGCCATCCTCAATCGTCTGCAAGATGCCCACGACAAGCCGCGTCCGAAAACCCTGTTTGAACCGGGTGAGATGGTCCGGGTTGCCGATGGTCCGTTCGCCGACTTCAACGGTACCGTTGAAGAGGTGGACTACGAAAAGAGCCGCGTGAAGGTCTCCGTACTGATCTTCGGCCGCTCAACGCCGGTAGAACTGGATTTTGGTCAGGTCGAAAAAGGCTGATTAATCTCTGTACGCTTAACGGTTGTCAGGGGCAGCGATTATCTCTATAATTCGCTGCCCCTTTATTTGTTGGGGAGCCGTTTGCAGGAGCATGTCTCCGAGGCGTTAGAACCCATTTTTGAGGTATTTTTGTAATGGCTAAGAAAGTCACAGCTTATATCAAGCTGCAAGTTAAGGCTGGCAGTGCTAACCCCAGCCCTCCCGTTGGTCCTGCTCTGGGTCAGCACGGTGTGAACATCATGGAATTCTGTAAGGCATTCAACGCCCGTACAGAAAAGCTGGAAAAAGGTTCTCCGACTCCGGTCGTGATCACCGTTTACAGCGACCGTTCCTTCACCTTCGAAACCAAGACTCCGCCCGCTTCCTTCCTGCTGAAGAAAGCCGCTGGTATCCAGTCTGGTTCCGCCAAGCCGAACAAAGACAAGGTTGGTAAGGTGACTGTGGCTCAGCTGCAAGAAATCGCCAAGACCAAAGAGCCGGATATGACTGGTGCCGATCTGGATGCAAAAGTACGTTGCATCGCCGGTTCCGCTCGTTCCATGGGCCTGGTAGTGGAGGAGTAAGACAATGGCTAAACTGTCCAAGCGTATGCGCGTTATTCGCGAAAAAGTTGACGGTACCAAAGAGTACTCCATCAACGAAGCCATTGCCCTGCTGAAAGAACTGGCTACCGCCAAGTTCGTTGAAAGCGTTGACGTTGCCGTTAACCTGGGTATCGATGCTCGTAAATCCGACCAGAACGTACGTGGTGCAACTGTACTGCCGCACGGTACCGGTCGTGACATCCGTGTCGCCGTGTTCACCCAGGGTGCCAATGCCGAAGCCGCCAAGGCTGCCGGTGCTGAACTGGTTGGTATGGACGACCTGGCCGAGCTGGTCAAGAAAGGCGAGATGAACTTCGACGTCGTCATCGCATCCCCGGATGCCATGCGTGTTGTTGGTCAACTGGGTCAAATCCTGGGCCCGCGCGGTCTGATGCCGAACCCGAAAGTGGGTACCGTCACTCCGAACGTAGCCGAAGCCGTCAAGAACGCCAAGGCTGGTCAGGTTCGTTACCGTAACGACAAGAACGGTATCATTCATACCACTCTGGGCAAGGTCTCTTTCAACGAAGTTCAGCTGAAAGAAAACCTGGAAGCGCTGCTGGTTGCCTTGAAGAAGGCCAAGCCGTCCTCCGCCAAGGGTGTATTCATCAAGAAAGTCAGCATCTCCACCACCATGGGTGCCGGTGTTGCCGTAGACCAAGCTTCCCTGGAAGCTCAGGCCTAATTGATGGGTTTTACAAGGCGCAAAATTTAATCTATAATTTTGCGCCTTGATTGGTTGGGGGTTTCGACCTCCGTCCAAGACCGCAGGAGGCCGCAAAGCCTTAATTCTTCCTGCGTAGACGGTGCCGGAAACCCAGCGAGAAAGATTCTTTCTCTTCTGGAATCCTGCTACCGCATCGTTCCCCTCTGTTGTAAAGGTAGGGGGGATGTGTCAGTACTGGGTCAACAGACCCGGATTCAATCCAGGAGTTAAGCCAATGGCATTGGGACTCGAAGACAAAAAGGCAATTGTTGCTGAAGTCAACGAAGCTGCCAAAGGCGCTCTTTCTGCAGTTGTAGCCGATTCTCGCGGCGTCACTGTAGACAAGATGACCGTCCTGCGTAAGACCGCTCGTGAAGCTGGTGTGTACATGCGCGTTGTGCGTAACACCCTGCTGCGTCGCGCGGTAGAAGGTACCGAATACGAGTGCCTGAACGACGCATTTACCGGTCCTACCTTGATTGCTTTCTCTAACGAACACCCGGGCGCTGCCGCTCGTCTGTTCAAAGAGTTTGCCAAAGCGAACCAAAAGTTCGAAATCAAGGCTGGCGCTTTTAACGGTGAGTTTATCGCCGCAGCACAAATTGATCGTCTGGCCACGCTGCCGACTTACGAAGAAGCAATTGCGAAGTTGATGGCTACCATGAAGGAAGCCTCTGCTGGCAAGCTGGTTCGTACTATCGCTGCTGTTCGCGACCAGAAACAAGCTGCTGCTTGATTCTCGCCTATCTAGGCTGTTTGAGTTTATTCAACATCAGGAATTTTTGTCATGTCTATCACTAAAGACCAAATCATTGAAGCCGTTGCTTCCATGTCCGTAATGGAAGTTGTTGAGCTGATCGAAGCTATGGAAGAGAAGTTCGGTGTTTCTGCCGCTGCTGCCGTCATGGCCGGCCCGGCTGCTGCTGAAGCAGTAGAAGAGAAGACCGAGTTCGACGTAGTTCTGACTGCTGCTGGCGCCAACAAAGTTGCCGTCATCAAGGCCGTTCGTGGCGCTACCGGTCTGGGCCTGAAAGAAGCCAAGGACCTGGTAGAAGCTGCTCCGACCAATCTGAAAGAAGCCGTGTCCAAGGACGAAGCTGAAGCTCTGAAGAAAGAGCTGGAAGCTGCCGGTGCTTCTGTTGAGATCAAATAATCTGCATTTATGTAGATTAGCCTGATAAAACAGGCTAAGGCTGGTGAATCTTTATTCACCAGCCTTTTTGCGCTGTAGACTGAGAGTATTTCACACCGTTCACGACTCTCGGTGCACCAGCAATCCGGACCGCCTCATCGTCCGGGCCAACACAAAACGGTGTTGAGACAGAGCTGTCCCGTGGGGACAGAGTGGGTCACTTATCAGCGAGCTGAGGAACCCTATGGTTTACTCTTATACCGAAAAAAAACGCATACGTAAGGACTTCGGTAAGCGAGACCAGGTACTGGACACGCCTTATCTGTTGTCCATTCAGCTGGACTCCTTCAAGCAGTTCATCGAGGCTGACCCGGAAGGTGAGTACGGCCTAGAAGCCGCCTTCCGTAGCGTTTTCCCGATCACCAGTTACTCCGGTAGTGCTGAGCTTCAGTATGTCAGCTATCGCCTGGGTGAGCCGGTATTTGACGTAAAAGAATGCCAGATCCGTGGAGTGACCTACTCCGCGCCGCTGCGTGTCAAGCTTCGTATGGTTCTGTACGACCGTGAAGCAGCTGCCGGCACCGTCAAAGATATCAAGGAACAAGAAGTATACATGGGCGAGATTCCGCTCATGACCGAGAACGGCACCTTTGTCATCAATGGTACCGAACGGGTTATCGTCTCCCAGCTGCACCGCAGCCCGGGGGTCTTCTTCGACCACGATAAAGGCAAAACACATTCATCCGGTAAGGTATTGTATAACGCCCGCGTTATCCCCTACCGTGGCTCCTGGCTGGACTTCGAGTTCGATGCGAAAGACAACCTGTTTGTCCGTATCGACCGTCGTCGCAAACTGCCGGCCTCCATTATTCTGCGCGCCCTGGACTTCAGTTCCGAAGAAATCCTGGCCACCTTCTTCGAGACCATCGGTTTCGAGGTCAAGGATGGCAAGTTGATGATGGATCTGGTGCCCGAGCGCCTGCGTGGCGAGACCGCGACCTTCGACATCATTGCCAATGGCGCCGTGGTGGTCGAGACCGGTCGTCGTGTCACTGCCCGTCACATCCGTCAGCTGGAAAAAGACGGCATCACTCAGATCGAGGTGCCGGTAGAGTATGTTGTTGGCAAAGTTGCAGCCAAGAACTATGCACATCCGCAGACTGGTGAAATGGTCGTGACTGCCAACCAGGCCCTGAGCCTGGAAGCAGTTGCCAACCTGTCCCAGGCCGGCTTCAAGCACTTCGAGGTTCTGTTCACCAACGAACTGGATCACGGTGCCTACATGTCCGAGACCCTGCGTATCGACTCCAGCTCCAGCCGCCTGGAAGCCCTGGTCGAGATCTATCGCATGATGCGTCCGGGCGAGCCGCCCACTCGCGAAGCGGCCGAGCAGCTGTTCGAGAACCTGTTCTTCTCTTCCGAGCGTTACGACCTGTCTACCGTAGGTCGGATGAAGTTCAACCGCCGTTTGGGTCGTGAAGACGAGACTGGCGTTGGCGTGCTGACCAAGGACGATATCGTCGAGGTCATGAAGCGCCTGATCGACATCCGTAACGGTAACGACGAAGTGGACGATATCGACCACCTTGGTAACCGTCGTATTCGTTCCGTCGGTGAAATGGCCGAGAACCAGTTCCGTGTCGGTCTGGTCCGTGTCGAGCGTGCGGTGAAGGAGCGCCTCTCCCTGGGCGATCTGGACACCCTGATGCCGCAGGATCTGATCAACGCCAAGCCGATCTCCGCCGCGGTCAAAGAGTTCTTTGGTTCCAGCCAGCTGTCCCAGTTCATGGACCAGAACAACCCGCTGTCCGAAGTGACCCACAAGCGCCGTATCTCCGCGCTGGGCCCGGGCGGTTTGACCCGTGAGCGTGCCGGTTTCGAAGTTCGAGACGTACACCCGACCCACTACGGTCGTCTGTGCCCCATCGAAACGCCGGAAGGTCCGAACATCGGTCTGATCAACTCGCTGTCCGTGTATTCCCGCACCAACGAGTACGGTTTCCTCGAGACCCCGTACCGCAAGGTGATCGACGGTGTGATCACCGACGAAGTGGATTACCTGTCTGCGATTGAAGAAGGCAAGTACGTGATCGCACAGGCCAACGCCGCGACCACCGAAGATGGCCGTCTGAAAGATGAATTGATCCCGTGCCGTCACAAAGGTGAATCCACCTTTATGAACGCCGACCAGATCCAGTACATGGACGTGAGCCCGCAACAGATCGTCTCTGTGGCAGCGGCCCTGATCCCGTTCCTGGAACACGATGACGCGAACCGCGCATTGATGGGTTCAAACATGCAACGTCAGGCTGTACCGACCCTGCGCGCTGACAAGCCGCTGGTAGGTACCGGTATGGAACGCGCCGTGGCCGTTGACTCCGGTGTCACCGTAGTGGCCAAGCGTGGCGGCATGATCGACTACGTCGACGCCTCCCGTATCGTTATCAAGGTCAATGAAGATGAGCTGCTGCCAGGCGAAGCCGGCATCGACATCTACAACCTGACCAAGTACACCCGTTCCAACCAGAACACCTGTATCAACCAGCGCCCCTGCGTGATGCTGGGTGAGCCGGTGATGGCCGGTGACGTGCTGGCTGACGGCCCGTCCACCGATCTCGGTGAACTGGCGCTGGGTCAGAACCTGCGCGTCGCGTTCATGCCGTGGAACGGTTACAACTTCGAAGACTCGATCCTGGTGAACGAGCGCGTGGTTCAGGAAGATCGCCTGACCACCATCCACATCCAGGAACTGGCCTGTATCTCCCGTGACACCAAGCTGGGTCCGGAAGAGATCACTGCTGACATCCCGAACGTGGGTGAAGCCGCTCTGTCCAAGCTGGACGAGTCCGGTATCGTCTACGTGGGTGCCGAAGTGAAGGGCGGCGATATCCTGGTCGGCAAGGTAACTCCGAAAGGTGAAACCCAGCTGACTCCGGAAGAGAAGCTGCTGCGCGCCATCTTTGGTGAGAAGGCGTCCGACGTGAAGGACTCTTCCCTGCGAGTGCCGAACGGTGTGTACGGTACCGTGGTTGACGTGCAAGTCTTTACCCGCGATGGCGTGGAAAAAGACAAGCGCGCCAAAGAAATCGAAGAGATGCAGTTGAAGGAAGCGAAGAAGGACTTGACCGAAGAGTTCAAGATCCTGGAAGACGGCATTTTCGGCCGTTCCCGCAACCTGCTGCTGGCCGCCGGTTACAGCGAAGATCGTCTGAACAAGCTCGATCGTTCCAAGTGGTTTGAGCTGGCCATCGAAGATGAAGCCAAGCAAATCGAGCTGGAGCAGATCGCTGAACAGCACGTTGAGCTGAAGGCCGAGTTCGACAAGAAATTCGAGAACAAGCGTCGCAAGATCATCCAGGGCGATGACCTGGCGCCGGGCGTACTGAAGATCGTCAAGGTCTATCTGGCCGTCAAGCGTCGCATCCAGCCGGGTGACAAGATGGCGGGCCGTCACGGTAACAAGGGTGTTATCTCCAAGATCTGTCCGGTCGAGGATATGCCTCATGACGAGTACGGCCGTCCGGTCGACATCGTACTGAACCCGCTGGGCGTACCGTCTCGTATGAACATCGGTCAGATCCTCGAAGTGCACCTGGGCCTCGCGGCCAAGGGCATCGGCGAGAAGATCGACCGCATGATCAAAGAACAGCGCGAGCTGCACGAGATGCGCGAGTTCCTGCAACAGGTCTATGACCTGGGCGAGAAGGACTCCCAGCAAGTGAACATTGCCGAGCTGTCTGACGACGACGTACGTACCCTGGTGGGTAACCTGCGTAAGGGTCTGCCGGTGGCTACACCTGTCTTTGATGGTGCCAAAGAGCGCGAAATCAAAGCCTTGCTGAAGCTGGCCGATCTGCCGGAATCCGGTCAGATCTCCCTGTTCGACGGTCGTACCGGTAACGCCTTCGAGCGCAAGGTCACCGTGGGTTACATGTACATGCTGAAGCTGAACCACCTGGTAGACGACAAGATGCACGCGCGTTCTACCGGTTCCTACAGCCTGGTTACCCAGCAGCCGCTGGGTGGTAAGGCGCAGTTCGGTGGTCAGCGGTTCGGTGAGATGGAAGTGTGGGCCCTGGAGGCTTACGGTGCGGCATATACCCTGCAGGAAATGCTGACCGTCAAGTCTGACGATGTGAACGGCCGTACCAAGATGTACAAGAACATCGTGGATGGCGACCACCGTATGGAGCCGGGCATGCCCGAATCCTTCAACGTATTGCTGAAGGAAATCCGCTCTCTGGGTATCAACATCGAGCTGGACGAAGAGTAAGAGCTCGCTCTTATTGTTCGAGAATTGACGTGGGCGCCCCGCTGTTTCGGCAGCCGGGGCGCCGAGGTTAGACTCCTGACAGGGGAAACACGTGAAAGACTTACTCAAGTTTTTGAAGGCTCAGACCAAGACCGAAGAGTTTGACAGTATCAAGATCGGTCTGGCCTCTCCTGACATGATCCGCTCCTGGTCATTCGGTGAGGTCAAAAAGCCTGAGACCATCAACTACCGGACTTTCAAGCCGGAGCGTGATGGTCTGTTCTGCGCCCGTATCTTCGGACCGGTGAAGGACTACGAGTGTCTGTGCGGCAAGTACAAGCGCCTGAAACACCGTGGTGTGATCTGCGAGAAGTGCGGTGTAGAAGTGACCCAGACCAAGGTCCGTCGTGAGCGCATGGGCCACATCGAGCTGGCCAGCCCGACTGCCCACATCTGGTTCCTGAAGTCCCTGCCGTCCCGTATCGGTCTGCTGCTGGACATGACCCTGCGTGACATCGAGCGCGTGCTGTATTTCGAATCCTATGTAGTGATCGAACCCGGCATGACCAACCTCGAGCGCAGCCAGATGCTCTCCGAAGAGAACTATCTGGACGCACTGGAAGAGTGGGGCGACGAATTCGACGCCAAGATGGGTGCCGAGGCCATTCTGGCTCTGCTGCGCGCCATCGATCTGGAAGGCGAAGTCAAAGCCATGCGTGAGGAGCTGGATCAGACCAACTCCGAGACCAAGCGCAAGAAGACCACCAAGCGTCTGAAGCTGATGGAAGCCTTCCTGCAATCCGGCAACAAGCCGGAGTGGATGATCATGACAGTGCTGCCCGTGCTGCCGCCGGACCTGCGTCCGCTGGTACCGCTGGACGGCGGTCGTTTCGCGACCTCCGATCTGAACGATCTGTACCGTCGCGTGATCAACCGTAACAACCGCTTGAAGCGTCTGCTGGATCTGGCTGCGCCTGACATCATCGTGCGCAACGAAAAGCGCATGCTGCAAGAGTCCGTGGATGCCCTGCTGGACAACGGCCGTCGTGGTCGTGCCATCACCGGTTCCAACAAGCGCCCGCTGAAATCCCTGGCCGACATGATCAAGGGTAAGCAAGGTCGTTTCCGTCAGAACCTGCTGGGTAAGCGTGTCGACTACTCCGGTCGTTCCGTTATCACCGTAGGTCCGACCCTGCGTCTGCATCAGTGCGGTCTGCCGAAGAAGATGGCACTTGAGTTGTTCAAGCCCTTCATCTACGGCAAGCTGGAATCCCGCGGTCTGGCGACCACGATCAAGGCCGCCAAGAAGATGGTGGAGCGCGAAGAAGCCGTCGTCTGGGACATCCTGGACGAAGTGATCCGCGAACACCCGGTTCTGCTGAACCGTGCGCCGACCCTGCACCGTCTGGGTATCCAGGCGTTTGAACCGACCCTGATCGAAGGCAAGGCCATCCAGCTGCACCCGCTCGTCTGTGCCGCCTATAACGCGGACTTCGACGGTGACCAGATGGCGGTCCACGTACCGCTGACCCTGGAAGCCCAGCTGGAAGCGCGTGCCCTGATGATGTCCACCAACAACATCCTGTCGCCTGCCTCCGGTGAGCCGATCATCGTTCCTTCTCAGGACGTGGTCTTGGGTCTGTACTACATGACCCGTGCCCGTATCAACGCCAAGGGCGAAGGTATGGTGCTGTCCGGCCCGAAAGAGGCCGAGAAGGTCTACCGTGCCGGTCTGGCCGACCTGCATGCTCGCGTCAAGTGCCGCATCACCGAGTACGTGAAGAACGAAGCCGGTGAGCTGGTTGCCAAGACCGAGATGAAGAACACCACCGTTGGTCGTGCGATCCTGAGCCTGATCCTGCCCAAAGGCATGGAATACGCCCTGATCGACGAGCCCAAGGTACTGACTGCTGCAGAGCAGGCTGACCTGGACGCCAACCCGCAGAACTGGATCAAGTGCGTCTCCAACAAGGCGCTGGGCAAAAAGCTCATCTCCCGTCTGCTGAACACCTGCTATCGCAAGCAGGGCCTGAAGGATACCGTCATCTTCGCTGACCAGCTGATGTATACCGGTTTCCACTACGCGGCCCTGTCCGGTGCCTCTGTTGGTATCGATGACATGGTCATTCCGGATGCCAAGAAAGACATCATCGCTGCTGCAGAAGCCGAAGTCGCCGAGATCCAGGACCAGTTCCTGTCCGGTCTGGTGACCGCGGGCGAACGTTACAACAAGGTTATCGATATCTGGGCCAGCGCGAACGATCGCGTCTCCAAGGCCATGATGGACAACCTTTCCAAGGAGCGTAACGTCAACTCCCTGGGCGATGAGGAAGAGCAAGCCTCCTTCAACAGCATCTTCATGATGGCCGACTCTGGTGCGCGGGGCTCCGCCGCCCAGATCCGTCAGCTGGCCGGTATGCGTGGCCTGATGGCGAAGCCGGATGGCTCCATCATCGAAACGCCGATCGTGGCGAACTTCCGTGAAGGTCTGAACGTACTGCAGTACTTCATCTCCACTCACGGTGCTCGTAAAGGTCTGGCGGATACCGCACTGAAGACAGCGAACTCCGGTTACCTGACCCGTCGTCTGGTTGACGTGGCCCAGGACATGGTGATCACCGAGGACGATTGCGGCACTACCGACGGTCTGTGGATGACTCCGCTGATCGAAGGTGGCGACGTGGTCGAGCCGCTGCGTGAGCGCGTGCTGGGTCGTGTGGTGGCCGAAGACGTGATCAAGCCGGGTACCGAGGATGAAGTGCTGGTAGCGCGCAACACCCTGCTCGACGAGCAGCTGTGTGACCTGCTGGAGCGCAACTCCGTCGACCGCGTGAAGGTACGTTCTGCCATCACCTGTGAGACCGACTTCGGTAACTGTGCTCACTGCTACGGCCGTGATCTGGCCCGTGGTCACCTGGTTAACAAGGGTGAGGCTGTCGGTGTTATCGCCGCTCAGTCCATCGGTGAACCGGGTACCCAGCTGACGATGCGTACCTTCCACATCGGTGGTGCCGCATCCCGAGCGGCTGCCGAGAGCAGCATCCAGGTGAAGAACACCGGTAGCATCAAGTTGCAGAACGCCAAGTTCGTTCTGAACAACTCTGACAAGCTGGTTATCACCTCCCGTTCTACCGAGCTGACCATCATGGACGAGATGGGCCGTACCAAGGAAAGCCACAAGCTGCCTTACGGTTCCGTGCTGGAAGTGAAGGATGGCGAAGCGGTGAACGCCGGTGATACCGTCGCGAACTGGGACCCGCACACCCACCCGATCATCACCGAAGTGGCGGGTCGTCTGCACTTCGAACACATGATCGACGGTGTGACCATCACTCGTCAGACCGACGAGCTGACCGGCCTCTCTTCCATCGTCGTACTGGATGTCAACGAGCGTCCGAGCGCCGGTAAAGAGATGCGTCCGACCGTGAAACTGGTCGATCTGAATGGCAAGGATGTGATGATCCCGGGCACCGACGTTCCCGCCCAGTACTTCCTGCCGGGCAAGGCGATCGTGAACCTGGAAGATGGTGCCAACGTGGGCGTGGGTGACGCGGTTGCGCGTATCCCGCAAGAGTCCAGTGGTACCAAGGACATCACCGGTGGTCTGCCGCGCGTTGCGGATCTGTTCGAAGCACGTCAGCCGAAAGAGCCGGCCATCCTGGCCGAGATCTCCGGTACCATCTCCTTCGGGAAAGAGACCAAGGGCAAACGTCGTCTGGTCATCACCCCGACCGATGGTGGCGAGATCTATGAAGAGATGATTCCGAAATGGCGTCACCTCAACGTGTTCGAAGGTGAAAAAGTTGAGAAGGGTGAAGTGCTGGCGGACGGTCCCGAATCTGCTCACGACATCCTGCGTCTGCGCGGTATCAGCCCGGTCGCCAACTACATCGCCAACGAAGTGCAGGACGTTTACCGTCTGCAAGGCGTTAAGATCAACGACAAGCACATCGAAGTCATCGTGCGTCAGATGCTTCGCAAGTGCGAGATCCTGAGCGCTGGCGACACCGACCTGATCGAAGGTGAACAGGTTGAAGTGGCCCGTGTGAAGATTGCCAACCGTAAACTGGTTGCCGAAGGGAAGACCCCGGCTACCTACCGTCATATCCTGATGGGTATTACCAAGGCATCTCTGAGCACCGAGTCCTTCATCTCCGCGGCTTCCTTCCAGGAGACCACCCGCGTGCTGACCGAAGCAGCCGTTGGTGGCAAGCGTGATGAACTGCGCGGCCTGAAAGAGAACGTGATCGTGGGTCGTCTGATCCCGGCTGGTACCGGCTTTGCCTACCACCACAGCCGCATCAACCAGCGTGCCGCCGCAGCCCGTGCTGTCGGTGTGCCGCAGGTGACTGCCGATGAAGCTCAGCAAAACCTGGCGGATCTGCTCAACGCAGCCGGCAGTTTTGACGAAGAGTAATCTTCAGCTGCAGTGATCGAAAAGGGCCCCTTCTAGGGGCCCTTTTTTTATTTCCCATCCGGCGCCCAGCGTGCACTGGGCTGGGGCAGGGGGATGATCCAGTGCAAGGTTATAGAGCAAAAAATCAAAAAAAGTTGACATTGCCCCGTCGCAACTGAAAACTCGGGAAAGTTGAATGGGTATTACAGGGGTAGAACATGGCTGTCGGTATCGAGGAAGTACTGCTTCCCGAAGAGCAACTGAGCGGTCGCGCTTTTACAGACGAAGACAGGGAGCTGTTGCGTTCATATGGGGGCCTTATCGAAGGCCTGGCCGATCTGTTCGGCAAGCACTGCGAGGTGGTGCTCCACTCCCTGGAAAATCTGCATGAGTCCGTGATCCAAATCGCGAATGGTTTCAATACGGGTCGAACTCTGGGGGCGCCGATCACCGATCTCGCCCTGCGGATGCTCAAGGACATCGAGAGCACGGGTCAGGATCACACCCAGAGTTATTTTGCCCGCAGTCGGACCGGTGCCTTGATGAAGTCGAGCACCATCGCCATCCGTAACCGCGACAAGCAGGTGATCGGCCTTATCTGCATCAATTTGCACATCAATGCGCCTTTCCACGAGTTCGTGGCCGAATTCTTCCCGACACCACAGCAGGTGGAGCGGCAATCACCGGAGACCTTCGCCAACAGCGTCGAAGAGCTGGTTGCCCAGACGGTGGACAACACCATCGACGAGATCAATCGTGATCCCTCCGTGGCCAACAATGCCAAGAACCGTTTTATCGTGACCCAGTTGTTCGAGAAGGGCATATTTGATATCAAGGACTCGATCAACCTGGTCGCCGACAAGCTGAATATTTCCAAACATACCGTGTATCTCTACATCCGACAGCGCAAGCAGGGTGAAGAAGAGAGTGAGTAAGCGCCATAGATAGGGGATAGATAACAATGGCTAAAGAAGTGATTGCAACCGACAAGGCGCCTGCCGCAATTGGCCCTTATGTCCAGGCTACCAAGCTGGGTGAGCTGGTCTTTACCTCCGGGCAGATCCCGCTCGATCCGGCCACCATGGACATCGTTGCCGGTGGCATCGAGGCTCAGGCAGAGCAGGTGATGAAGAATCTGGTTGCCGTCTTGAAAGCCGCAGGAGCCGATACCAGCAAGGTACTGAAGACCACCTGCTTCCTGAGTGACATGAACAACTTCGTGGCCTTCAACCAGGTGTATGCCCGCTACTTTGGCGAATCCGCTCCGGCACGTTCCTGCGTGGAGGTCGCTCGTCTGCCCAAGGATGTGCTGGTCGAAGTCGAAGCCATCGCTTACGTCTGAGCCTGTTTCATTGGAAAAGCCCCTCCCAGGAGGGGCTTTTGCGTCTGTGAGGTAGAATGGATGCACCGCTGTGCAGGAGTGCGATCATGAGTCTGAATTTTGCTCTGCTGGTCACCGGGCCCGCCTATGGCACCCAGACGGCCAGCACGGCCTATCGTTTTGCCCTGAGTCTGGTCGAGCAGGGACACCGCTTGTCCCACCTCTTCTTCTATCAGGAGGGGGTGTGCAATGCCAATGGCCTCCATGCGCCAGCCAGCGATGAGACCGACCTGGTGGCACTGTGGCGCGAGTTGGCCATCCAGCAGGGCATCCGCATCGATGTGTGTGTGGCTGCGGCCATGCGCCGTGGCGTGCTGGATGAGCAGGAGGCCAAGGGAATGGGACGGGAGCATTTCAATCTGGAAGCCCCATTCTGCCTGAGCGGGCTCGGTCAGTTGGCGGAAGCTGCACTGACCGCTGATCGCTTCGTTCAGTTCTAGGGGGACAAAATGACCAGAATAGCGTTTATCTCACGGCGTGGTCCCCATGGTTCGGCGAGTGGTCGGGAGGGGCTGGATGCTCTGCTGGCCACCTCTGCATTGACGGAGTCCCTGGCACTCTTTCTGGTGGGGGATGGCGTAATGCAACTGGTGAGGGAGCAATCACCACACGCCATATTGCAGCGTCACTACGCCCCGACCTTCAAGATGCTGGAACTGTATGACATCGAGGAGATCTATGTCTGTGCGGTGTCACTGGCTGAGCGAGGACTGACGGTGGCTGATCTGCTAATTCCAGTTATTCCGCTCTCTCCTGCGGAAATTCGCCGTAGCTGGGCGGGTTTCACCACCCACATCGGCTTCTGAGGTGTCCGTGATACAGCTGATATTGAACTCTCCCTTCATGAGCCAGGATCTCGAGTTGGCGTTGCGTTACCGCATGGAAGGGGATCTGGTGGTGTTGATGCAGGATGCCGTGATGGCGGCGGCTGCCCCCGGGTGGTGCGAGCGCTTGGCAGAGGTCCCCCTGTACGTCATGAAGGAAGACCTGCAAGCGAGAGGCTTGTCATCCGGGGTCGGGATGGAACTCGATATGCCGGGTTTGATCAGGTTGATCGCCGAGCACGGATCACCGCAGACCTGGGGCGGTTAGACTTGGTTTTCCTTTTTATCTCAGTTGCTTAGCATAATGTCATTCGACTGTCATTTGCCATTTCGGTGTGCAAATTGTATAAATCTTGACTCCCCAGACAACAGGGCATAAAATTTCGCGTCCCCGTATCTGCGGGGAGGATTTTTCACACGTTTATGAAGTCATTATCAGGAGCCTTTTGATGGCAACTATTAACCAGTTGGTTCGCAAGCCACGCATCAAGCTCGTTGTGAAAAGCAACGTGCCGGCGCTGGAAGCGTGCCCTCAGAAGCGTGGCGTATGCACCCGTGTATACACCACCACCCCGAAGAAGCCTAACTCTGCACTGCGTAAAGTATGCCGTGTACGTCTGACCAACGGCTTCGAAGTCACCTCCTACATCGGTGGTGAAGGTCACAACCTGCAAGAGCACTCTGTTGTTCTGATTCGTGGCGGTCGTGTAAAAGACTTGCCAGGTGTTCGTTATCACACCGTTCGTGGTGCGTTGGACTGTGCCGGTGTTAAAGACCGTAAGCAGGCTCGCTCCAAGTACGGCGTGAAGCGTCCGAAAGCTTAATGGTTCTCCGTTAAGTAAGGCCAAACGTTAATTCGTTTCTAGTTAGATAACTTTCTAGTTTTGGGTAACCCCTGAAGTTACGGAGAATTTGAAATGCCAAGACGTCGTGTTGTTGGTCAGCGTAAAATCCTGCCGGATCCCAAGTTCGGATCTGAGCTGCTGGCTAAATTTGTCAACGTAGTAATGGTTGACGGTAAGAAATCTGTTGCAGAAGCCATCGTTTATGGCGCCCTGGACATCATTGCCACCAAATCTGGCAAAGAGCACCTGGCCCTGTTCGAAGTCGCTCTGGACAACATTCGTCCGGCGGTCGAGGTTAAATCTCGTCGCGTCGGTGGTGCAACCTATCAGGTGCCGGTAGAAGTTCGTCCGGTACGTCGCAATGCTCTGGCAATGCGCTGGTTGGTTGATGCCGCTCGTAAACGTGGTGAAAAATCAATGGCTCAGCGTTTGGCTGGCGAGCTGCTGGATGCCGCTGACAATAAGGGTTCGTCTGTCAAGAAACGTGAAGACGTTCACCGTATGGCTGAAGCGAACAAGGCCTTCGCTCACTTCCGCTGGTAATCCGCTTGCGCAGGGTCTTATGACTCTGCGCACCTTTAATTATCTGGGGACAAGCGCCCTAGTAAGAGGATGACAATGGCTCGTACAACCCCCATTGAGCGTTATCGTAATATCGGTATCTCCGCTCACATCGACGCCGGTAAGACTACTACTACCGAGCGCGTTCTGTTTTACACCGGTGTAAGTCACAAGATCGGTGAAGTTCACGATGGCGCCGCCACCATGGACTGGATGGAACAGGAACAAGAGCGTGGTATCACCATCACCTCCGCCGCGACCACCGCTTTCTGGTCCGGTATGGGTAAACAGTTCCAACCGCACCGTATCAACATCATCGATACCCCGGGCCACGTTGACTTTACTATCGAAGTAGAGCGTTCCATGCGTGTTCTGGATGGCGCCGTGATGGTGTACTGTGCCGTAGGTGGCGTACAGCCCCAGTCTGAAACCGTATGGCGTCAGGCTAACAAGTACAAGGTTCCCCGTATCGCGTTCGTCAACAAGATGGACCGTACCGGTGCTAACTTCCTGCGCTGCGTTGAGCACATCAAGACCCGTCTGAAAGGTAACCCGGTTCCTCTGCAACTGAACATCGGTTCCGAAGAGAACTTCAAGGGCGTTATCGACCTGGTCAAGATGAAAGCCATCAACTGGAGCGAAGCTGACCAGGGCGTATCCTTCGACTACGAAGACGTCCCGGCCGAGCTGCTGGAACAGGCGCAAGAAATGCGCATGAACCTGGTTGAAGCCGCTGCTGAAGCGTCTGAAGACCTGATGGAAAAATACCTGGGTGGTGAAGAACTGACTGAAGAAGAGATCAAGAAAGCTCTGCGTCAGCGTGTTCTGAACAACGAAATCATCCTGGTTACCTGTGGCTCCGCGTTCAAGAACAAGGGCGTACAGGCCATGCTGGATGCCGTGGTCGAGTACCTGCCGGCTCCGACCGACGTTGCTGCTATCGACGGTCTGAAGCTGGATGGCGAGACCAAGGACGAGCGTCACGCTTCCGATGACGAGCCGTTCTCTGCTCTGGCATTCAAGATTGCTACCGACCCGTTCGTGGGCAACCTGACCTTCTTCCGTGTTTACTCCGGTGTGGTCAACTCCGGTGACTCCGTGCTGAACTCCGTTAAAGAGAAGCGCGAGCGTTTCGGCCGTATTGTTCAGATGCATGCCAACAAGCGTGAAGAGATCAAAGAAGTTCGCGCAGGCGACATCGCTGCTGCCATCGGCCTGAAGGACGTCACCACCGGTGATACCCTGTGTGACGAAAGCGCACCGATCATCCTGGAGCGTATGGAATTCCCGGAGCCGGTAATCTCCATCGCCGTTGAGCCGAAATCCAAGGCTGACCAGGAGAAGATGGGTCTGGCTCTGGGTCGTCTGGCTCAGGAAGATCCGTCCTTCCGCGTATGGACCGACGAAGAATCTGGTCAAACCATCATCGCCGGTATGGGTGAGCTGCACCTGGACATCATCGTTGACCGTATGCGTCGCGAGTTCAAGGTAGAAGCCAACGTAGGTAAGCCGCAGGTTGCCTACCGTGAAACCATCCGCAACACCGTCAAGGACATCGAAGGCAAGCATGCCAAGCAGTCCGGTGGTCGTGGTCAGTACGGTCACGTCGTTATCGACATGTACCCGCTGGAAGAAGGCAAAGCCTACGAATTCGTCAACGACATCAAGGGTGGCGTGATTCCAGGCGAATTCATCCCGGGTGTTGACAAGGGTATCCGCGAGCAGCTGAAGTCCGGCCCGCTGGCAGGCTATCCGGTAATGGATCTGGGTGTGCGTCTGCACTTCGGTTCCTACCACGATGTCGACTCTTCCGAACTGGCGTTCAAGATCGCTGCTTCTCTGGCGTTCAAGGCTGGCTTCATGAAGGCCAACCCGGTACTGCTCGAACCGATCATGAAGGTCGAAGTCGAGACTCCGGAAGACTACATGGGCGACGTGATCGGTGACCTGAACCGTCGTCGCGGCCTGATCGAAGGCATGGAAGATGGCCCGTCCGGCAAGATCGTACGTGCGCTGGTGCCGCTGGCCGAAATGTTCGGTTACGCCACCTCCCTGCGTTCTGCTACCCAGGGTCGTGCTTCCTACGCCATGGAATTCGCCAAGTATCACGATGCCCCGACCAACGTCGCCCAGGCCGTGATCGAAGAGCGCAAATCCAAGTAATTTAAGATTCCCCGCCTACGACGGTAGGCGGGTTTAACCTAGAAGGACTACGTCGTGTCTAAAGAAAAATTTGAGCGTAATAAACCGCACGTAAACGTCGGCACCATCGGCCACGTTGACCACGGTAAAACCACCCTGACCGCCGCCATCACCAACGTGCTGGCCAAGCACTTCGGTGGTAAAGCTTTCGCCTTCGACCAGATCGACAAGGCACCGGAAGAGCGTGAGCGTGGTATCACCATCAACACCTCCCACGTAGAATACGACACTGCTACCCGCCACTACGCCCACGTAGATTGCCCGGGTCACGCCGACTACGTTAAAAACATGATCACCGGCGCTGCCCAGATGGACGGCGCAATCCTGGTAGTAGCAGCGACTGACGGCCCGATGCCGCAGACTCGTGAGCACATCCTGCTGGGTCGTCAGGTAGGCGTTCCGTACATCATCGTGTTCATGAACAAGTGCGACATGGTAGATGACGAAGAGCTGCTGGAACTGGTCGAGATGGAAGTTCGCGAACTGCTGTCCGAGTACGACTTCCCGGGTGATGACCTGCCGGTAGTACGTGGTTCCGCACTGAAAGCGCTGGAAGGCGAAGCTCAGTGGGAAGAGAAGATCCTGGAACTGGCTGGCCACCTGGACACCTACATTCCGGAGCCGGAGCGTGCCATCGACCAGCCGTTCCTGATGCCGATCGAAGACGTCTTCTCCATCGCAGGCCGTGGTACCGTAGTTACCGGTCGTGTAGAGCGCGGTATCGTCAAGGTTGGTGAAGAAGTGGAAATCGTTGGTATCAAAGATACCACCAAGACCACCTGTACCGGCGTTGAAATGTTCCGCAAACTGCTGGACGAAGGTCGTGCAGGTGAGAACGTTGGCGCGCTGCTGCGTGGCGTGAAGCGTGAAGACGTAGAGCGTGGTCAGGTACTGGCCAAGCCGGGCACCATCAAGCCGCACACTAAGTTCGAATCCGAAGTGTACGTGCTGTCCAAAGAAGAAGGTGGTCGTCACACTCCGTTCTTCAAGGGCTACCGTCCGCAGTTCTACTTCCGTACTACCGACGTGACCGGTACCATCGAACTGCCGGAAGGCGTAGAGATGGTCATGCCGGGCGACAACATCAAGATGGTTGTTACCCTGATTGC
>NZ_JBFODF010000050.1:0-13213 GCF_040908165.1 Aeromonas sp. R6-1 | reverse complement strand
GGTGGAGTGTGCCGAAGAGTACATGGTGGAAGGAGACTTCTGAGCCACCTTGTCCCCACTCTGGCTGCAAGGCGGGTGGAGTGTGCCGAAGAGTACATGGTGGAAGGAGACTTCTGAGCCACCTTGTCCGCGCTCTGGCTGCAAGGCGGGTGGAGTGTGCCGAAGAGTACAGGGTGGAAGGAGACTTCTGAGCCACCTTGTCCGCGCTCTGGCTGCAAGGCGGGTGGAGTGTGCCGAAGAGTATATGGTTGAGGGTGACTTGTGATTCTGAGCCACACCACAAACTGCGCTAAGAAAACGGCGCCTTGATGGCGCCGTTTTTGTTGCTCAGTCCTCTACTCAGCCGTTGGCCGGTACCTCGTGCGCCGTGTTGGCGAGCACTGGCCCGATATACTTCTCTATCTGCAATTGGGCCATGTGGCCGCAGTTGCCCTGGGCCAGACTGGACGAGCCCTCGTCGAATGTGAGGCAGTTGACGTTGCCGTTCTTGCAGATGCTGCCCGCTTCGCCCGGCTTGGCCGGATCGTACCAGGCCCCTTCACACACCCGCACTACCCCGGGCCGGATATCGGCGGAGATCAGGGCCCCCACCAGGATCTGGCCGCGCTCGTTGAAGGCCCGCACCAGATCGCCATCCTGGATGCCGCGCGCTTTGGCGTCGTCAGGATGGATCAGGATCGCCTCCCGATCGGCGATGGCGAACTTGTCCCGCAGCGGGGTGTTGTCGAGCTGGGAGTGCAGCCGCTGGGTCGGGTGGGAGGTGTTGAGCGACAGCGGATAGCGCGCCGCCACCTCGCTCTTCACCCACTCTTTGGGCTCATACCACCTGGGGTGACCGGCGCAGTCGGCATAACCCATCCCCGCCACCGTGTTGGAGAAGATCTCGATCTTGCCGGACGGGGTACCGAGCGGGTTGAGCAGCGGGTTCTCGCGAAAGTCGGCGTGACGGATCCACTGGCGGTTGGCCTCCGGGATCGGGAAGCGGATGTAGTTGTTGGCCTCCCAGAACATGTTGAACGGCGGCAGCGCCACTCGGGCACCGCGAGCCTGGGCCGCCATGCCGTCGTACATCTGCTTGAGCCACAGCATCTCGTCCTTCCCTTCGGTGTACTGCTCCTGCACGCCCAGCTTGGCGGCGATGGCGCTGAAGATGTCGAAGTCGTTGCGGGACTCATGCTGGGGGGGGACGCACTGGTGCATGGGGAAGACGTAGCGCTGGGAGTAGTCGCCCCCCATCTCCAGGTCGTTGCGCTCGTAGCTGGTGGTGGCCGGCAGTACGATGTCGGCGTGCTTGGCAGTCGCCGTCCAGTAGGGCTCGTGGACGATCACGGTCTGGGGTTTGCGCCAGGCCTGCAGCAGGTTGTTGGTGTCCTGATGGTGGTGGAAGGGGTTGCCGCCCGCCACGTAGACCAGCTTGATGTCCGGATAGGTCACCTTGCGGCCGTTGAAGTCGATGGTCTTGCCCGGGTTGGCGAGGCAGTCGGCGATGCGGGCCACCGGGATGGGGGCCGGGCTGTTCTTCGGTGCGCTGCCAGCGGAGATGCCCGCCAGAATGCCGCCCTTGGCGGTGGGGCTGCCACCGGAGGAGTAGTGGTAACTGAAGCCGTAGCCGCCCCCCGGCAGGCCGATCTGGCCCAGCATGGAGGCCAGAGTGACCAGCATCCAGTTGGGCTGCTCCCCGTGGTGCTGACGCTGCATGCCCCAACCGGCCATGATCATGGTGCGCTTGGCGGCCATGTCGAGGGCCAGCTGGCGGATCACCTTGGCATCGACGCCGCAGATGGCGCTCGCCCACTCGGCGCTCTTGGGCTGACCGTCATCCTTGCCGAGCAGGTAGGCGAGGAAGGTGTCGAAGCCGACGGTGTAGCGATCGAGGAAGGCCTGATCGTGCTTCTTCTCGCTGTAGAGGGTGTGGGCCACCCCCAACATCATGGCCACGTCGGTATAGGCGTTCGGGGCAATCCACTCGGCATTGGCCTGCTTGGCGGTCTCGTTGTAGACGGGGTCGATGCTGATGACCCGGGTGCCTTTCTCTTTCAGCGCCTTGAAGCCGGCCTGCCCCTCGTGATCCGGCATGTTCCAGCTGTTCTTCAGGGTCACCTGGGCGTTGACCCCCCAGAGCACCACCAGTTCGGCGTGTTCCACCACGTTGGGCCAGGCGGTCTGCTGCTCGTACACCTCGATGGAGCCCATCACGTGGGACATGATCACCTGGGCCGCGCCGGTGGAGTAGTCACCGGCATAACCGGTGAAGCCGCCCGAGAGGTTCATCAGGCGGTGCAGCAGGGTGCGGCTGTTGTGGAACATGCCCACGCTCTTCCAGCCGTAGGATCCGGCGTGGATCGCCTGCGGGCCGAAATCAGACTGGACGCGCTGGATCTCGCCGGCCACCAGTTCGATGGCCTTCTCCCAGCTCACTCGCACCCACTCGTCGGCACCGCGCAGCTCCGGTCTGGCACCCGGGCCGTGCTCCAGCCAGCTCTTGCGCACCATGGGGTACTTGATGCGGTTCTTGGCGTGGACCTGGAACGGCGCCATGTCGATGAGGTCATTCGGTGCCGGATCGTCGGCCACCGGCTGGACCCGCACCATGCGGCCCTCTGAGACGATGGCCTCGAAGGCCCCCCAGTGGGCGCCGGTCAGGATGCCTTTCTGGGCGGGCACCAGGGTGGGGAACTGCTCAAGGGCCGTGCTGACGGCCTTGGCCAGGGCGCTTTTCGGGAAGAGACCAGCCAGCAGGGGCAGGGCGGCACAGGCCCCCAGCCCCTTGAGCAGAGTACGGCGGGAGAGGTTGGTCTGTTGGTCATTGAAAAAAGTCATGGGAGAGTCCTCTGTTCCTGCCTTAATGGGCCGCGCTCATGTCGCTGGCATGTTTCTGCACGTATTGGGTGAGCATGCGCGCCTGCTCCGGGGTGAGGGAGGTACGGGACTCCATCCCCTTGATGACGCCGATCCACTGGTTGGCGTTGAAGTGATCCAGCGCGGTGAGGCCGTGACAGCCGGTGCAGTTGTTGGACATCAGGGTGGAGGCGTATTGCCACAGCTTGCCCTGGTCGCCGATGAGCTGGCTCTGGTCGACCCAGGCGGTCAGGCTGACCTGATGCCAGGTGAGGTTGGTGGCGCTGTCGGTCTCGCTCTTGCCGGTCACGAGGGCTTTTCTGGCGGCTTCGCCAACCAGCACGCTCAGGATCCGTTTGCCGGGGGCGGCGTAGAACACCTCGCTCACACCGTCCTGTTGCCAGCCGTCGATGCGCACCTGGGCGCGGCCGTTGTCGTTGGCCAGCACTTCCACCTGGGTGGAGGGCATCAGGGTGCCTTCGTCAGTCTTGGCGCCGGCCTCCAGATAGAGCGGGGTGGTGGCGATGGCATAGCGGGTGGTGACGGTGGCCGGGGTCTGGGCCGCGGCGGCGGCCAGTTCGCTGGCACCGGCGGCGGCCAGGCCGCTCATGTCCGGCATGATGTGGGCGACGCCGCGGTGGCAGTCGATGCAGGTCTGGCCCTCCTTGATGGCGACCGGGTGCTCGGCACGGGCATTGGGGCGCTGGGCCAGGATATCCATCGCCGCGTAGCTGTGGCAGCTGCGACAGGTGGCGGAGTCATTGGCCTTGAGCTGATCCCACACGGTCTGGGCCATGCGCAGCTTGTGGGCCTCGTATTTTTCCGGGGTGTCGAGGGTGCCGATCGCCTCGTGATAGATGTCTTTCACGGCGCGGATCTTGGTCCAGAGATAGGCGGCGGGTTCACTGGGGATGTGGCAGTCGGCGCACTCGGCGCGGATCCCCTTCACGTTCTGGAAGTGGACACTGCCCTGATATTCGGCGAGGGGGGTCTGCATGGAGTGGCAGGAGACGCAGAACTCGGTGGAGCTGGTCTTGTGCAGCACGGTGACGGTGACGCCCAGTGCAGCGACCCCCAGCAGGGCCCCGAGCAGCAGAAGCCAGAACCAGGTCTTTCTCAACAGTTTTCCAAGCATGGTGACGGTGTCCTTCGAATTCGGGTATTACCAATATAGTAGTAGTCCCAAGATTCGATGGGTTGACCTCGGTCATGATTTTTATTTCGACATGTAAGCAATTTTTGGGTTTTTTTTTGTTTGGGCATGCTTTTTTGAATTTTAATCGCACTTTTACCCTTCAACGGGAGCGGGATGCGCTGTGGTGAGGGCGATGCCCAAGCCGGGGCGAGGAGGCAGTACGCCACCCCGGGGCTTGGGGTTTGCGGTGAGAGGATTGTATACTGTTCACATATACAGTATTCAGGTGTATCCATCATGCGACTCTTTATCGCCGAGAAACCCAGCCTTGGCCGCGCCATCGCCGATGTCCTCCCCAAACCTCACAAGAAGGGGGAGGGTTTCATCGAGACGGCGCAGGGAGACGTGGTGACCTGGTGCATCGGCCACCTGCTGGAGCAGGCCGAGCCCGATGCCTACGATGCCGCCTACAAGCAGTGGCGCATGGAATCCCTCCCCATTGTCCCGACCCAGTGGCAGCTGGTGGCCAAACCCAAGACCAAGGCCCAGCTGGCCGTCATCAAGGGGCTCATCAAGCAGGCGGACTGCGTGGTCAACGCCGGTGACCCGGACAGGGAAGGGCAACTGCTGGTGGACGAGGTGATCGACTTTCTCGGCTATCCCAAGACCAAACCGGTTCAGCGCTGCCTCATCAGCGATCTCAATCCCCCCGCCGTGCGCCGCGCCCTCGACAAGCTCAGGGACAACAAGGAGTTCGTGCCGCTGGCGGTGTCAGCGCTGGCCCGTAGCCGTGCCGACTGGCTCTATGGCATCAACATGACCCGGGCCTATACCCTGCTTGGTCGCAAGGGGGGTTGCAGCGAACTGCTGTCGGTGGGCCGGGTACAGACCCCCTTGCTCGGTCTGGTGGTGCGCCGGGATCTCGAGATCGAGGCCTTCGTTCCCAAGCCGTTCTACGAGGTGATGGCCCATCTGCTGACCCAGGGCAACGAACGCTTCACCGCCAGGTGGCTGCCATCGGAGGCCTGCCTGCCCTGGCAGGATGAGGAGGGTCGGGTGCTCAACCGGGCGCTGGCCGCCAAGGTGGTGGAGCGGATCCAGGGGCAGCCCGCCCGGGTGGAGGCGGTGGAGGAGCAGGCGCGCAAGCAGGCGGCGCCGCTCCCCTACAATCTTTCCAGCCTGCAGATCGACGCTGCCAAGCGCTTTGGCATGGATGCCAAGCGGGTGCTGGACGTCTGCCAGAGCCTCTACGAGCGGCACAAGCTCATCACCTATCCCAGATCTGACAGCCGCCATCTGCCGAGCGAGCACTTCAACCGGGCCGGCCAGGTGCGGGAGGCCATCGCCAGCACGGCCCCTGCGCTGGCCAGGGCGGTCGCCGAAGCGGATGGCAGGATCCGCAGCAAGGCGTGGAACGACAGCAAGGTGGATGCCCACCACGCCATCATTCCCACCGAGAAGAGGGGGAACGAGGGGAGCCTGGGGGCCGACGAGGCGAAGCTGTACGGCCTGATTGCCCGCCAGTATCTGCTGCAGTTCTACCCGCCGTTCGAGTACAACGACAGCAAGGTGTTGCTGCGCATCGCCGGAGGGCTGTTCCAGGCCAAGGCGCGCCGCATCCTCAAGGCGGGCTGGAAGGCGCTGCTCGGAGTGGAAGAGGATGACGAGGAGGAGGCGGGAACCCTGCCTGCCCTGAAAGAGGGGGAGGAACTGCTGTGCGAGCGGGGGGAACTGCTGGAGAAGATGACCCAGCCCCCCAAGCCGTTTACCGATGCCACCCTGCTGGCCGCCATGACCGGCATCGCCCGTTATGTGCAGGATCCCGAGATCCGCAAGACCCTGCGGGAGACCGACGGTCTGGGCACCGAGGCGACCCGGGCCGGGATCATCGATCTGCTGTTCAAGCGCCGCTTCCTGGTGCGCCAGGGCAAGAGCATCAAGGCCACCCCGACCGGGCGAGCCCTGGTCCAGGCGCTGCCCGCGACCGCCACGACACCGGACATGACGGCACTGTGGGAGCAGAGTCTGGGCCAGATCGCCGAACGTCACGGCAGCTACCAGCAGTTCATGGGGCCGCTCACCGAGCAGCTCAACGGCCTGATCGAGGGGGCGCGGCAGGATTCCGGCGCCAGCTTCAGCGCGCTGCCCAAGGCGGCGCCCGGTGACAGCAAGCAACGCTTTGCCCGCCGCAAGCGGACTGGGTCCACCGCCGCACGCCCCCGCACGAGCAAGAGTGCTGGCAAGAGTACGGGAAAGAGCTCTGGCAAGGGGACGACCAGGGGCAAGGCGGCCTGAGGCTGGCGCGCGCCGTGATCACATAGAAAAGAAAGAGGGGCCGGAGGCCCCTCTTTGTATGGATGGGATGGCTTACCCCGTGTAGACGCTCTCTTCCGGATAACGGATGCGGGTCTCCACCGGGCGGGCCAGCATGATCGCCAGGGTGAGGGGTCCCAGACGGCCGCAGATCATCACCAGCACCAGGATCAGTTTGCCCGGTTCGCTCAGAGAAGCGGTGATGCCGGTGGACAGTCCCACGGTGGCAAAGGCCGAGATGGTCTCGAACATGATCTTGTCGAAGGGTTGCGACTCCGTGAGCATCAGCAGGAACATCGCCAGCATCAGCACCATGGTACTGACGATGATGATGGCCAGGGAGCGGGTCACTATCTGGGGTGACAGGGTGCGGCCGAAGGCGGTGACATGGGGGCGCTTGGTCAGAAACGCCCGGGTCGCCAGCAGGACGACGGCAAAGGTGGTGACCTTGATACCGCCCCCGGTCGAGGTTGCCCCGGCACCGATGAACATCAGCATCATCATGAACAGCAGGGAGGCCGGCACCATCTGGCCGATATCCACCGTGTTGAAGCCCGCCGTGCGCGCGGTGGCCGACTGGAAGAAGGCTGCCAGCCACTGGCTCCCGAAGGAGGCGTTGCCCAGGGTGCCCGGGTTGTTGTGCTCCAGCAGCCAGAACATCAGGGTCCCCAGCAGCAGCAGGGCAGGGGTCATCAGCAGCATCAGCTTGCTGTGCAGTTTCAGCTTGCGCCAGCGGCGGTTGCGCACCAGGTCGACGATGACGGTGAAGCCTACCCCCCCCAGGATCAGCAGGGCCGGTATGGTCAGGCTGATGATGGGGTCATCCCGGTAGTCCATGAGGTTGTTGGCAAACAGCGAGAAGCCGGCGTTGTTGAAGGCCGACACCGCGTGGAAGAAGCTGACGTAGAGGCCGTGGCCCCAGCCCATGTCGGGCACCCAGCGAATGGCCATGATGGCGGTGCCGATCAGCTGGGCAATCAGGGCGAACAGGACGATGCGCTTCACCAGCTGGACGATGTTGACGGACCCCTCCTGGCCCAGCGCCTCCTTGGCCAGCACCTGCTGGCGCAGCCCGACCCGCTTGCTGAACATGGCGATGAGCAGCAGTGTCATGGTCATCTGGCCGAGACCACCAATCTCCATCAATATCAACAGGATGATCTGCCCCTGCAGGGTGAAGGCGGTGCCGGTATCCACCACCCCGAGGCCGGTCACGCTGATGGCGGAGGTGGCGGTGAACAGGGCGTTGATGACGGTGACCTCACCCTTGTGGCTGGAGGGCTGGACCAGAAACAGGGTGCCAACCAGCAGGATGATGAGGAAACTGCCCAGGATGAGCTTGGCCTCGCTCCAGCGGGAGTTGTCTTCCCGATGCAGGGTGAAGGCGTAGTTGCTGCGCCAGTTGATCATAGGGTGTCGAGCCAGTGATCGATGGCGTGCTTGTTGCCGGCCAGGATCAGGATGTCACCGAGTTGCAGCTCCATCTTGCCGGTCAGGACGTTGTGCAGCACCTCACCCCGCTTGATGGCCAACAGCTGGAAATCGCTTTGCTGCAGCAGGCGCAAGTCGGCCAAGGTGCGGGTGTTTTGCTGCAAGCCGATCACGAACTCGGTCAGCACCATGTCGTGACCCAGCTCCAGGTAGTCGAACAGCCGGTTGTCCAGCATGCTCTGGGCCACCCGGCGGCCCATGTCCCACTCCGGGTTGATCACCTTGTCCGCGCCCACCTTCTGCAGGATCTTGGCGTGGAACTTGTCACGGGCCTTGACCCAGACCTTCTTCACGCCCGCCTCTTTCAGCACCAGCGTGGTCAGGATGCTGGTCTCCAGGTTGTCGCCGATGGCGACAAAGACGATGTCGAAATTCGCCAGGCCCAGTTCGGCGACCGTGGCCTCGTCGGTGGCATCGGCCACGATGACGTGGTTGCAGAGGGTGGCTATCTGGCGGGTCTTGCTCTCGTCGATGTCGATGGCCAGTACCTCGGCATTCTGGCGCTGCAACTCTTCGCACAAGGCGCTGCCAAACAGGCCCAGGCCGATGACGGCGAATTGATTGTTCATGCATGCTTCCTCAGCGGGATGAAGGGGTTACTCTACTCCAGCGCCGTGAGTCCGAAAAGTGTCCGGGTTTTTTGTCCCGGGGGATCTGGGGTAAACTGCGCCCTTGTCCTTGTCGGAACACACAGATGAAACTCACCCCCCACGCCTCCCTGTCGACCCTCAATACTCTGGGCCTGGACGCACACTGCCTCTGGCTGGCCGATGTGACCCGGCCGGATGATCTCGCGCAACTGCGGACCAACCCGGAGTTGGCCACCTTGCCGCGCCTGGTGCTGGGAGGAGGAAGCAACATCCTGTTCTGCGATGACTTTGCCGGTCTGGTGGTCCACAACGGCCTGAAAGGGATCACGCTGCACGAGGAGTCCGAGCACTGGCTGCTGCATGTGGCGGCAGGTGAAAACTGGCACGAGCTGGTATGCCACGCCCTGCAACAGGGCTGGCACGGGCTGGAGAACCTGGCACTCATTCCCGGGACGGTCGGGGCGGCCCCGGTACAGAACATCGGTGCCTACGGGGTCGAGCTGGCCAGCGTCTGTGCCTACGTGGAGGCGTTCAACTGGCAGAGTGGCGAGGTGGAGCGCATCGCGGCGGCCGACTGCCGGTTCGGTTACCGTGACAGCATCTTCAAGCACGACTATCAGGACTCCCACTTCATCACCGCCGTCGGTCTGCGCCTGCCCAAGGCATGGCGCCCGGTCGCCGGTTATGGCCCGCTGGCGGCGCTGGGGGATGCCCCTTCGCCACAGGCCATTTTCGACACCGTCTGTGCCACCCGCATGGCCAAGCTGCCGGATCCGGCGGTGCTGGGCAACGCGGGCAGTTTCTTCAAAAACCCTGTTGTGCCCGCCGCCCTGGCCGAGACCCTGAAACAGCAATACCCGCAGATGCCCTGCTACCCTGCGGCAGAAGGGCAGGCCAAGCTGGCGGCTGGCTGGCTCATCGATCAGTGCGGTCTCAAGGGGTTTGCCATCGGTCGTGCCGCCGTCCATCAGGAGCAGGCGCTGGTGCTGGTCAATCTGGGGGGCGCCAGCGCCATGGAACTCATCGCGCTGGCGGCCCATGTCCGCGACAGCGTGGAACACCAGTTCGGTGTGGTGCTGGAACATGAGGTGCGCTTCATGGGGCGCAGCGGTGAAACCTGGCTCGACGAGGTACTGGCATGACCCTGACCCCCGTCAGACAGACCCTGATCACCCTGCTCAGCGACGGCCAGTTCCATTCCGGCGAGCAGCTGGGCGAGCGCCTTGGCATCAGCCGGGCGGCGGTGAGCAAGCACATGGCCGCGCTCAAGGATCTGGGGCTGGATCTCTTCAGCCTGACCGGCAAGGGCTATCGGCTGGCGGTGCCCATGGCCCTCTATGACGAGGGGCGGCTGCAGGCAGAGGCACCGATGGCGCCGGTGCACTGCTTCCCTGTCATCGATTCCACCAACCAGTACCTGCTGGAGCGGGTCAATACCCTGAGCTCCGGGGAAAGCTGTCTGGCCGAGTGCCAGACCGCCGGGCGGGGACGTCGTGGCAAACCCTGGGTTTCTCCCTTCGGTTGCCAGCTGATCCTGAGCATGTACTGGCGGCTTGAGCAGGGCATGGCGGCCGCCATGGGACTGAGTCTCGCGGTCGGCGTGGCGGTGGTCGAGGCGCTGGAGTCACTCGGTTATCCCGGGGTGGCGCTCAAGTGGCCGAACGACCTCTATTACCAGGGCCGCAAGCTGGCGGGCATCCTGGTGGAGATGAGCGGCAGTGCGGGTGCCAGCTGCCATCTGGTGATCGGGGTCGGCCTCAATCTGGCGATGCCGAGTCGGGAGGGGGAGAAGATCGATCAGGCCTGGTCCGAGCTGCGCCATATCCAGCCCGAGCCGGTGGATCGCAACGAGCTGGCCGCCTGCGTGCTGCTGCACCTGCAACAGGCCATGCAAACCTTCGAACAGTCGGGGCTGGCGAGTTTTGTCGAGAGCTGGAACCGGCTCGACCACTTCGCCGGCCAGCCGGTAAAGCTGCTGATGGGAGAGCAGGTGATCCGCGGGATTGCCCGGGGGATCGACGAACGCGGAGCCCTGCGTCTGGAGACGGAAGAGGGGCTCAAGCTCTATCTGGGAGGGGAACTCTCCCTGCGGCGGGGGGACTGAACCCATACGCTCATGACGACTGAATGTAAGAGGGGGCCTGCGGGCCCCCTCTTCCATGTATGCATTGCGACAGTGGTCACTTGCGCAGCTTGATCTGCTCGATGGCGTGCTCGTTGCCCTTGGTGAGGATGAGGTTGGCCCGCTCCCGGGTCGGCAAGATGTTCTCTTGCAGGTTCAGGTAGTTGATATCCTGCCAGATGTTGTTGGCGATCTCGGTCGCCTCGCTCTCGGCCAGCTTGGCGTAGTGGTGGAAATAGGAGTCGGGATCCGAGAAGGCGCCGCTGCGGAATTTGAGAAAACGATCGATGTACCAGGTGCGCAGCAGCTCGGCGTCAGCATCCACATAGATGGAGAAGTCGACGAAGTCCGACACGAACACACGATGGGGGTCCTGGGGATAGTCCATGCCGCTTTGCAGCACATTGAGCCCCTCCAGGATCAGGATGTCCGGCTGCTCCACCACCTTCTTCTCGTCGGGCAGGATGTCATAGATCAGGTGGGAGTAGACGGGGGCCTCGACCTTCTCGTGGCCGGCGCGGATATTGGCGACAAACTCCACCAGATGGCGGATGTCATAAGACTCGGGGAATCCCTTGCGACGCATCAGGCCACGGGCTTCCAGCTCCTTGTTGGGAAACAGGAAGCCGTCGGTGGTGACCAGCTCCACCCTGGGGTGCTCCGGCCAGCGCTCCAGCAATGCCTGAAGGATACGGGCCGTGGTGCTCTTGCCCCCCGCCACGCTGCCGGCGATGCTGATGATATAGGTGCCCTTGCCGCGGGACTGACCGAGAAACTGCTCCAGCACCCGGCTGCGGCGCTGCTTGGCCTTGACGTAGAGATTGAGGAGACGGGAGAGGGGCAGATAGATCTCTTCCACTTCCCGCAATGACACCTTCTCGTTGATCCCGCGCAGGGTCTGCAGATCGTGCTCGGTCAGGGTCAGGGGGACCGCATCGCGCAATAACGCCCATTGTTCGCGGGTGAATTGCAAATAGGGGTTATGCTCTGTCGTCATGGTGTCATCACTGTTTCTTGGGCAGGGCGACCATACACCAAGGGATCGGGAGCGACAAGGGACGCGTCCGGTCGGGACGGAGAAGGCGCGTTTTTTTGCTTGGATCCCGGCATAAATGCACATTTTGCAAGGTGCAATGGTTGCATCCCCAAAATCCTTACCATAAAATGCGCGACGCTTGGATGTCTATCGTCTATTTGCCCAGCAAAAGCGACAAAAACAACGGGTGCAAGCAGAATTACCGTTGTGGCATTTATGCAACTGGAGGGGTTCCCGAGCGGCCAAAGGGATCAGACTGTAAATCTGACGGCTCTGCCTTCGAAGGTTCGAATCCTTCTCCCTCCACCATATTTCTCTGCGGTTTGAGTTCTTTGGGTTAGAGAAATGCGGGCATCGTATAATGGCTATTACCTCAGCCTTCCAAGCTGATGATGCGGGTTCGATTCCCGCTGCCCGCTCCAAGATGCTGATATGGCTCAGGTAATTCTGAGAGCCACACCTTAGGGTGAGTTCGGCAATCGAACCAGCCTGTCAGCACCAACCTCTCTACTCCCCTTGATTCAAATCCATCATATAAACTGTTCTGTGGTTAGCTTGCCACCGCGTACTCAGCGTTAGTTTAGAGGGACGATCATGTCTAAAGAAAAATTTGAGCGTAATAAACCGCACGTTAACGTGGGTACCATCGGCCACGTTGACCACGGTAAAACCACCCTGACCGCCGCCATCACCAACGTGCTGGCCAAGCACTTCGGTGGTAAAGCTTTCGCCTTCGACCAGATCGACAAGGCACCGGAAGAGCGTGAGCGTGGTATCACCATCAACACCTCCCACGTAGAATACGACACTGCTACCCGCCACTACGCCCACGTAGATTGCCCGGGTCACGCCGACTACGTTAAAAACATGATCACCGGCGCTGCCCAGATGGACGGCGCAATCCTGGTAGTAGCAGCGACTGACGGCCCGATGCCGCAGACTCGTGAGCACATCCTGCTGGGTCGTCAGGTAGGCGTTCCGTACATCATCGTGTTCATGAACAAGTGCGACATGGTAGATGACGAAGAGCTGCTGGAACTGGTCGAGATGGAAGTTCGCGAACTGCTGTCCGAGTACGACTTCCCGGGTGATGACCTGCCGGTAGTACGTGGTTCCGCACTGAAAGCGCTGGAAGGCGAAGCTCAGTGGGAAGAGAAGATCCTGGAACTGGCTGGCCACCTGGACACCTACATTCCGGAGCCGGAGCGTGCCATCGACCAGCCGTTCCTGATGCCGATCGAAGACGTCTTCTCCATCGCAGGCCGTGGTACCGTAGTTACCGGTCGTGTAGAGCGCGGTATCGTCAAGGTTGGTGAAGAAGTGGAAATCGTTGGTATCAAAGATACCACCAAGACCACCTGTACCGGCGTTGAAATGTTCCGCAAACTGCTGGACGAAGGTCGTGCAGGTGAGAACGTTGGCGCGCTGCTGCGTGGCGTGAAGCGTGAAGACGTAGAGCGTGGTCAGGTACTGGCCAAGCCGGGCACCATCAAGCCGCACACTAAGTTCGAATCCGAAGTGTACGTGCTGTCCAAAGAAGAAGGTGGTCGTCACACTCCGTTCTTCAAGGGCTACCGTCCGCAGTTCTACTTCCGTACTACCGACGTGACCGGTACCATCGAACTGCCGGAAGGCGTAGAGATGGTCATGCCGGGCGACAACATCAAGATGGTTGTTACCCTGATTGC
>NZ_JBFODF010000005.1:0-24293 GCF_040908165.1 Aeromonas sp. R6-1 | reverse complement strand
CAAACATCATTCAAAAAATGGCTGGGGTACTAGGATTCGAACCTAGGGATGGCGAGATCAAAACCCGCTGCCTTACCGCTTGGCGATACCCCAACTAGAGATGGTGGCTATGACGGGATTCGAACCTGTGACCCCCGCATTATGAGTGCGATGCTCTAACCAACTGAGCTACATAGCCAACCGTGCTTCCAGTGAGTCGTTGCCTCGTCACTGTGCGGCCGGAATTATGCGTATCTGGCTCTGGGGCGTCAACCCTTTTTTTGTTTGAAAAAACGAATTTGGGTGCGTTTGGCGAGTTATTGGCCGCTGTCGTGCAAAAGCCCAACAATCTGGTTTTTTTTACGACATTCGCACCCAGATCGCGCCTCTGGCCAGATAAAAAAGAGGCCAGCAAATGCTGGCCTCTCATGGGGTTAGACGTTGAACAGGAAGTTCATGATATCGCCATCCTTGACGATGTAGTCTTTCCCTTCCGCGCGCATCTTGCCTGCTTCCTTGGCGCCTTGCTCACCCTTGTAGGTGATAAAGTCGTCGAAGGCGATGGTCTGGGCGCGAATAAAGCCTTTTTCGAAGTCGGTGTGGATCTTGCCAGCGGCCTGCGGGGCGGTGGCGCCTACCGGAATGGTCCAGGCGCGCACTTCTTTCACACCGGCGGTGAAGTAGGTCTGCAACTTGAGCAGCTCGTATCCGGAACGGATCACCCGGTTCAGGCCCGGCTCCTCGATGCCCAGATCCGCCATGAACTCGGCGCGGTCTTCGTCGTCCAGCTCGGCGATGTCCGCCTCGATGGCGCAGCAGACGACCACAACAACGGCGTTTTCGGCGGCGGCTATCTCACGGACCTGATCCAGGTAGGGGTTGTTCTCGAAGCCATCTTCCGCCACGTTGGCGATGTACATGGTGGGTTTGAGGGTCAGGAAGTTGAGGTGGCTGACGGCGTCCAGCTCATCCTTGTCCAGCTTCATGCCGCGGATCATCTGGCCGTTTTCCAGGGCAACCTTGATCTTCTCCAGCACTTCCACTTCCAGCTTGGCATCCTTGTCGCCGCCCTTGGCACGCTTGGACTGGCGATTGATGGCGCGCTCGCAGGCATCCAGGTCGGAGAGGGCCAGCTCGGTGTTGATCACCTCGATGTCGTCGGCCGGGGAGACCTTGCCCGCCACGTGGACGATGTTCTCGTCCTCGAAGCAGCGCACCACGTGACCGATGGCTTCGGTTTCACGGATGTTGGCGAGGAACTGGTTGCCAAGGCCTTCGCCCTTGGAGGCACCGGCCACCAGGCCGGCGATGTCCACGAATTCCATGGTGGTCGGCACGACACGCTGCGGATTGATGATGGCCGCCAGCTGGTCGAGGCGGGGATCCGGCATGGGGACCACACCCGTGTTCGGCTCAATGGTGCAGAACGGGAAGTTGGCGGCTTCGATGCCGGCCTTGGTCAGCGCATTGAACAGGGTGGATTTGCCTACATTGGGCAGGCCCACGATACCGCATTTAAAACCCATGGATTGTTACCTTGTTGGTGGATGCTTCAAGGGGCCGCGCGGGCGGCCCGTGTCGTGTTGCTTGACCCCGAGGCGAAGGATCTCGCCAGGGGCCGGTCATCTTGAACTGCCTGGCCATGCAGGCTGAAGGCCTAGACTTTCTCGGCCTTGAAACTGTGCAGGCGATTCATGGCCTTGGTCATGTCCTGCTTGAACAGGATGTCGGTGGCGCGCAGGGACTCGTCCAGCGCGGCCTCGATCAGACTCTGCTCACTGCTGGGCGCCTTGGTCAGCACGAAGCCGGCGACCAGCTCCTTGGCGCCCGGATGGCCGATGCCAAGGCGCAGCCGGAAGAAGTTATTGTTGTTGCCCATTCTAGCGATGATGTCCTTGAGGCCGTTATGGCCGCCGTGACCGCCCCCTTGCTTGAACTTGGCGATGCCGGGAGGCAGGTCCAGCTCGTCGTGGGCCACCAGGATCTCTTCCGGGGCGATCTGGTAGAAGCGCGCGAGCGCCGCCACGGCCTTGCCGGAGAGGTTCATGTAGGTGTTCGGGATGAGCAGCCGCACATCCTGCCCGTCCACCAGGATGCGGGCGGTGTGGCCGAAGAACTTGGGCTCTTCGCGCAGGCTGACATTGTGCCAGCGTGCCAGTTGCTCCACATACCAGGCGCCCGCATTGTGGCGGGTCTTGGCATATTCGGGGCCGGGATTACCCAGCCCGACAATCAGTTTGATTTGACTTGTCACGCTTGATGTCTTCACTCGCTACTTGCCATGGGCGGATGACCCGGGGCAATGGGACGCAATATTCTAGCCGCCGAGTGGCGATCACTCAACCAAAGTGCGGCAAGGTCGGGGAAAAGCCGGACAGAAGGGCTCGGGTGGGGTGGCTCGTCCGAGGTTTTCGTCTCTTGCCGAGTGAAGGTTGGCGGTTGGCGCCAGGCACCCAAAAAAACAAAAACCGCCATTCGGCGGTTTTTGTCACGACAGGGTCTATCAATGCTCGAACATGGCAGAGATGGACTCTTCGTTGCTGATGCGGCGAATCGCTTCGGCCAGCACGGAGGAGAGGGTCAGCTGCTTGACCTTGCCGACTGCCTTCATCTCCGGGGTGAGCGGGATGGAGTCGGTGATGATCAGCTCGTCGATGACCGAATTCTTGATGTTTTCAACGGCGGTGCCGGAGAAGACAGGGTGGGTCGCATAGGCGAACACGCGCTTGGCACCACGCTCTTTCAGCGCTTCGGCCGCTTTGCACAGGGTGCCGCCGGTGTCGATCATGTCGTCGACGATGACGCAGTCACGACCGGCTACGTCGCCGATCAGGTGCATGACTTGGGAGACGTTCGGACGGGGACGACGCTTGTCGATGATGGCGATGTCGGTGTCGTCCAGCAGCTTGGCGATGGCACGGGCACGGACTACGCCGCCGATGTCCGGTGACACGACCACGGGGGATTCGAGGTTCTTGGCCTTCATGTCTTCCAGCAGCACCGGGCTGCCGAACACGTTGTCGACGGGGACGTCGAAGAAGCCCTGGATCTGCTCGGCATGCAGGTCAACGGTCAGCACACGGTCCACACCTACGCTGGAGAGGAAGTCGGCGACGACCTTGGCGGTGATGGGCACACGGGCGGAGCGGACGCGGCGGTCCTGACGGGCATAACCAAAGTAGGGGATAACGGCAGTGATACGGCCAGCTGAAGCACGACGCAGTGCATCCACCATGACGATCAATTCCATCAAATTGTCGTTGGTCGGGGCACAGGTGGATTGAATGATGAAGATATCGCCACCGCGTACATTCTCGTTGATCTGTACGCTGATCTCGCCGTCGCTAAAGCGACCTACGGCAGCATTGCCGAGTTTGATAAACAGGCGATCTGCGATCTTCTGGGCTAGTTCCGGCGTTGCGTTACCAGCAAACAGCTTCATGTCAGGCACGGTTTGAAACCTCGGGGTTGCATCCAGTATGTGGGGAGTCTGATTTTAGACCCGTATCGTTTGGGGGCAAACGATTTAGCAAGATGACGGACAAGGTCTCTGGGCGATGTCGAGGATGGCGTCTCATCACCCGCAGGGTGGGTGGACGGGAATCCACCTTGAGCGCCATCGCGTCAGATTGGCCCAAGACACATCGACGAGGTCAACACCTCCCGATGCGGCCTCAACAAGGAGAGAGTTGGCTGGGGTACTAGGATTCGAACCTAGGAATGGCGAGATCAAAACCCGCTGCCTTACCGCTTGGCGATACCCCAATCACTCACTTGTTGCAAAGTGACGAAGAGTGGTGATATGTTCTCGCCCTTGGCGACAAACCCATCCCAGCCTTCCGGCACTCTTGCCAACACCTTCCGAGCAGCCATTTCGTCTTCAAATCGAGCAAAGACGCAGGCGCCAGTGCCCGTCATTCTTGACGGCGCGTATTCTAGCAACCAGCCGAGCGCATTGGCAACCTCGGGGTGGCGCTTTTTCACCAGCAGTTCGCAATCGTTTTTCCACTCTCCTACCAGCAGATTGTCCAGGGTCATCTTGGGGGTGTTGCGGGGCAGGTCGGGATCCTGGAACACGGCGGCGGTGGCCACATGGCAATCCGGCTTGAGTACCAGGTACCAGGCATCCGGCACCTCGATCTGTTGCAACCGCTCCCCCACGCCTTCGGCGAAGGCGGCCTTGCCCCGCACGAACACCGGCACGTCGGCGCCCAACTGCACGCCGAGCTCGGCCAGCTCGTCTTCACTCAAGCCGGCTTGCCAGAGGTGGTTCAAGGCCACGAGGGTGGTGGCCGCGTCCGAAGAGCCGCCCCCGATACCACCGCCCATGGGCAGTACCTTCTCCAGCCGGATATGGGCTCCCTGCGGACTGGCCAACCGGTTCTGCAACAGTCGCGCAGCCCGGATGATGAGGTTTTGTTCATCGGGCACGCCGGGAATGGCCGGGCTCAAGGTGAGCTGGTCGCTGCCGGGGATCGGCTCGAATTCGAGCCAGTCGCCGTGGTTGAGAAAGATGAAGAGGGTCTGCAGTTCGTGGTAGCCATCGGGGCGGCGGCCGTTGACGTGCAGGAAGAGGTTGAGCTTGGCCGGGGCGGGCCAGCGGATCGGCGCCTGGTCGTGCATCATGGTGCCAGGGTCCACTCGTTGATCTGCAGCTTGAGACGGCTCTCCTGCCCGGTCATGGTGAGCAGGTGGGGCAGGCGATAGCCGTCCTGATCCCGATAGTCCCCGTAGACGATCTGCCACTGGCCGTCGCGCACGCTGGCGAGGCTGGCATCGGGGTTGAGCTCGAATTCGGCCTGCCCCGGCAATCCCTTGATCCACTCAGGCAGCCCGGCCACCGGAATGTGCCAGCCGGTGAGCTGATAGACCAGGAGCTCGGCATCCTGGCTCTGGTGCTGTTTTCCGTCGTTGTCGAGCAGAGTCACCTCGCCGCCGGTGCGGGAGAGTTCCAGAATATGGGTGCCGATGAGGCTGGTGAGGTTGAGGCGATAGTCGTCGCCGTTTTGCTGCCAGTTGAGGCGAGCGCTGCCCTTCTGGCGGGCGGTGATGATGGCCATTTTGCCCGACAACTGCCAGTGTGTGAGGCGTTCGAGGCGGGCGCGCTCCTGCTGCCAGTTGACCTGATCCCGCTGGGGTTGGGTGGTGGTACAGCCCGCCAGCACCAGCAGGCAGGCGAGGGAGAAGATACGCAACAACAAGGTGGAGCTCCGCAGATGAGGTTTGCGACAGTATAAGGGGCGGCCGTATTGCTTTTAAAGACTTACCCTTTCTCGTACAATTGTCGGCCTCTACACCCTGTGCATGAAACGATCATCACCCACCCATGAGTCTGTTTGCCCTCGGAATCAACCACAACACCGCCAGTGTCGCCTTGCGGGAGCGGGTCGCCTTTGGCCCGGACCGCATCGATCGCGCCCTGCGTGAACTGGTGGAGCAGCCTGGCGTCAGCGAGGCGGTGATCGTCTCCACCTGCAACCGCACCGAGCTCTATTGCAGCCTGGAGCAGGGGCAGGGGGAGCAGGTGCTGAACTGGTTGCAGCGGTTCCACGCGCTGGAGGCGAGCGAGGTGCTCTCCGCCATCTACCGGCACCAGGACGAGGAAGCGGTGCGACACCTGATGCGGGTGGCCTGCGGCCTCGACTCCCTGGTGCTCGGGGAGCCGCAGATCCTGGGGCAGATCAAGCAATCCTACGCCCACGCCCAGCAGGCGGATGCGGTGAAAGGATCCCTGGAGCGCCTGTTCCAGAAATCCTTCTCGGTGGCCAAACGGGTGCGCACTGACACCGAGATCGGCGCCAGCGCGGTGTCGGTGGCCTTTGCCGCCGTGAGCCTGGCCCGCCGTATCTTCTCCGATCTCTCCCAGACCAAGGTGCTGCTGGTGGGCGCCGGCGAAACCATCGAACTGGTGGCCCGCCACCTGCGCGAGCAGAGCGTGACCCGGATGATGGTGGCGAACCGGACCCTGCAACGGGCCCAGTTGCTGGCAGAGGAGTTCGGTGCCCAGGTAATGACTCTGGAGGAGATCCCGGACTACCTGCACGAGGCGGACATCGTCATCAGCTCCACGGCAAGCCCCCTGCCCATCATCGGCAAGGGCATGGTGGAGCGGGCGCTCAAGGCGCGTCGCTTCAAGCCCATGTTCCTGGTGGACATCGCCGTGCCCCGCGACATCGAAGCCGAGGTGGACGAGCTCTCCGATGCCTATCTCTACACGGTGGACGATCTGCAGGGCATCATCGAGCAGAACCTGGAGACCCGCAAGCGGGCGGCCGCCGAGGCGGAACTCATCGTGCAGGAAGAGCGCGACGAGTTCATGGGCTGGTATCGCAGCCAGCACTCGGTGGATCTCATTCGCGATTATCGCCATCAGTCACAGCAGGTCGCCGACGAAGAGTTGCAGCGGGCCCTGCTGGCCCTGCAACAGGGTGAAAATGCCGAGCAGGCGCTCAAGGCCATGGCCCATCGCCTCACCAACAAGCTGATCCACGCACCGACCCAGGCCCTGCGCCAGGCCGCCGCCCAGGGGGACAGCCACAAGCTGGCCCAACTGCGTCAGGTGCTGGGATTGTCACAAGAATCATAGTGTTGGGACGGCCCTTTGCCGTCCCGTCCTCCATCGAGAATCCAAGAGTCATGAACCCCTCATTGATCAGAAAGCTGGAAGGCCTCATCGAGCGCCATGAAGAAGTACAGGCCCTGCTCGGGGAGCCCGGGGTCGCCTCGGATCAGGACAGATACCGCGCCCTGACCCGGGAATACGCCCAGCTGGAAGATATCGTTCACGCCTTCCAGCGTTTCCGCCAGGCCGAAGAGAACCTCGACACCACCCGGCTGATGCTGGAGGAAGAGGATGCCGAGCTGCGGGAGATGGCGCAGGAGGAACTGCCGCTCGCCAAGGCGACCTTCGAGGAGCAGGAGCAGGCGCTTCAGGTGATGCTGTTGCCGCGCGACCCCAAGGATGACAACAACTGCTATCTGGAGATCCGTGCCGGTGCCGGTGGCGACGAGGCGGCCATTTTCGCGGGGGATCTGTTCCGCATGTACTCCCGCTACGCCGAGCGTCAGGGGTGGCGTGTCTCCATCGTCAGCTGCAATGACGGCGAACACGGCGGCTACAAGGAGGTGATCGCCAAGGTGGACGGCGAGCACGTCTACGGCCGCCTCAAGTTCGAGTCCGGCGGCCACCGGGTGCAGCGAGTCCCCGAGACCGAATCCCAGGGCCGGGTGCACACCTCCGCCTGTACCGTGGCCGTGCTGCCGGAAGTGCCGGAAGCCGAGCAGGTGGAGATCAACCCCTCCGAGCTGAAGATCGACACCTTCCGCGCTTCCGGTGCCGGCGGCCAGCACGTCAACAAGACCGACTCTGCCATCCGCATCACCCACCTGCCCACCGGGCTGGTGGTGGAGTGCCAGGACGAGCGCTCCCAGCACAAGAACCGCGCCAAGGCGATGTCGGTGCTCTCCGCTCGCCTGCAGGCGGCCGAGGACGAACGCCACCGCGCCGCCGAGCAGAGTACCCGCCGCAACCTGGTGGGATCCGGGGATCGCTCCGAGCGCATCCGCACCTACAACTATCCCCAGGGGCGTCTCTCCGAGCACCGGATCAACCTCACCCTCTATCGTCTGGGCGACATCCTGGAAGGGGATCTGGACTGCGTGATCACCCCCCTGGTGCAGGAGTATCAGGCGGATCAGCTCGCCTCCCTGGCCGAGAGCAACTGATGCAGATCCAGCAGGCCCGCGCCCATATCATGGCGACCCTGGCCTCCGGGGAATCCCCCCGTGCCGACGCCGATGCCCTGCTCTGTCATCTGCTGGATTGCCGGCGCAGCTATCTGATGACCTGGCCGGAGCACGAGCTCGATGCCGCCCAGCAGGCGACCCTGGCGGGCTGGCTTGCCCGTCGCCTCAATGGTGAGCCCATTGCCCACCTCATCGGCGAGCGGGAGTTCTGGTCGCTGCCGCTGAAAGTGAGCCCGGCCACCCTGATCCCGCGCCCCGATACCGAGGTGCTGGTGGAACAGGCGCTGGCCCGCCTGCCGGGCGGCCCCTGCGCCCTGCTGGATCTGGGCACGGGCACCGGTGCCATCGCCCTTGCGCTCAAGTCTGAGCGACCGGATGCCGATGTATGGGCGGTGGACAGGATGCCGGCCGCGGCCGCGTTGGCCCGCACCAACAGCGCCGCCCTGGGGTTGCCCATCGAGGTGCGCGACGGCAGCTGGTTTGCGCCGCTCTCGGATGCACCGCGCTTTGCGATGATCGTCTCCAACCCGCCTTACATCGACGGGACGGATCCCCATCTTCACGAGGGGGACGTGCGCTTCGAGCCGCGCTCCGCCCTGGTGGCGGAGGAGCAGGGGCTGGCGGATATCCGCCTCATCGTCACCCAGGCGCCCGCCCATCTGGTGCCAGGTGGCTGGCTGTTGCTGGAACACGGCTGGGATCAGGGGGAGGCGGTGCGTCAACTCCTGCTGCAACAAGGCTACGTCCAGGTGGAAACCGTGCGCGATTACGGCGATAACGAGCGGGTGACCCTGGGGCGCCTGGCTCAGTGATATGACGGGCGGCCCGGTCTGCCCCTGTTCAAGGAAATCTTATGTATGTTGTTCTCAAGCATCTGCACCTCACCCTGATTGCCGGGGCCGTGCTGATGTTTATCCTGCGCTTTTACTGGTTGCAGACCGGCTCCGCGCTGGCAGGGGGCGCCCGCACCCTCAAGATCAGCGGTTGGCTCAACGGCCTGGTGGTGCTCTCCGGTGTGCTGCTCTGCATGGTGCTGGGTCTCAACCCCCTCAACAACGCCATCCCCTGGCTGGCCGAGAAGCTGACATCCATCCTGGTGGTGGCGTTTCTGGCCATGATGGCGCTGCGTCTGGCCCGCAGCAACGGCATCCGCTGGTTTGCCTTCCTGGGCGCACTGGGGTGGATCTTCTTTATCGCCAAGCTTGCGGTGCAAAAGCAGGCCAGCCTGTTCGGCTAGGAAGGATGACGATGATACGTGTGGATGAGTGGACCGACTTCGAGGCTCACGATCTGGCCGAGCTGGCGCTGTCGGTGAGCGACGAGATCCGGGGCCATGGCGGCACGGGAGAGGCCGAGCTTGCCCTCCTCGATGCCTGGCTGGACGAGACGATTGCCGAGGGAGACTGCGACGAGGTGCGCCGTCAGCTGTTGCAGGGTTTCTACCAGACCCTGGGCTTTCGTGGCGACTGGCAGGATTACTTCTCGTCCGCCAACTGCGATCTGGACCAGGTGCTGGCAAGGCGCAAGGGGATCCCGGTCAGTCTCGGCATCCTCCTCATCCAGCTGGGTCGCAAGATAGGTCTGGATGTGGAGGGGATCTGCTTCCCCGGCCATTTCCTCCTGAGTTTTGCCGGTCTGGACGGGGAGGTCTATGTGGACCCCTTCAACGGTGATGAACTGAGCCGGCACCGCATCGAACTGCTGCTGCGCGGTGCCCTCGGCAACCTGGCGAGTCTGAGCGATGATCATCTGCAGCCATCGGGGCAGTGGGAGATCATCGAGCGCTTGCTCAATGTCAGCAAGGGCGCCCTGCTGCGCGAGGAGCGCATGACGGAGGCGTTGCGCTGCAGCGAGCTGCTGCTGCGCATGAAGCCCGGCGATCCGCTGGAGATGCGGGATCGGGGCTTCATCTATGAGCAACTCGATTGCCCGCGCTTTGCCGCCGACGATTTCGAATACTTTATTGAACAATGCCCTGATGATCCCGTGGCCGATGTGCTGAAAACCCAGCTGGCCACCCTGGACCTCAGTCCCAAACCCCTCCATTAAGGATCCCTGAGATGGAACAGAAGAATATCAAGGTCAACCAGATCGACGTCGCCAACGACAAACCTTTCGTGCTGTTCGGCGGCATGAACGTGCTGGAATCCCGCGACATGGCGATGGCGGTGTGCGAGAAGTACGTGGAAGTGACCAGCAAGCTCGGCATCCCGTTCGTGTTCAAGGCGAGCTGGGACAAGGCCAACCGCTCCTCCATCCACTCCTATCGCGGCCCGGGTCTGGAAGAGGGGATGAAGATCTTCCAGGAGCTGAAAGCGACCTTCGGCATGCCGGTGATCTCCGATCTGCATGAGCCCCATCAGGCCAAACCGGTCGCCGAGGTGGTCGACGTCATCCAGCTGCCCGCCTTCCTGGCGCGCCAGACCGATCTGGTGGAGGCCATGGCCCGCACCGGCAACGTCATCAACATCAAGAAGCCGCAATTCCTGAGCCCAAGCCAGATGAAGAACATCACCGACAAGTTCGAGGAGTGTGGCAACGATCGCCTGATCCTCTGCGAGCGCGGTGCCAACTTCGGCTATGACAACCTGGTGGTGGACATGCTGGGCCTGGGCGTCATGAAGAAGAGCACCGGCGGCTATCCGGTCATCTTTGACGTCACCCACTCCCTGCAGTGCCGTGATCCCCTGGGAGCGGCCTCCGGCGGTCGCCGCGAGCAGGTGACCGAGCTGGCCCGTGCCGGCATGGCGGTGGGCCTCGCCGGTCTCTTTATCGAATCCCACCCGGATCCGAAAATTGCCCGCTGCGACGGCCCGAGCGCTCTGCCGCTGGAGAAGCTGGAAGGCTTCCTCAAGCAGATGAAGGCCATCGACGATCTCGTCAAGGGCTTCGAGCCCCTCGATACCTCCGCCTGATCGCGATTTTTACTATCAAAAATGCCCCGCCATGCGGGGCATTTTTATTTCCGTCATTTTCATTTGGTGCTCTTTGGCGTCCATTGCGACCATGTTTCCGTGGTGTTAATGATGTTAAATATATTGTGTGATTGATGTCTCTTATTTGCTTTTTATGACATGCAAAAGTAGCGACCGTCAGGATGGCAAAAAGGTATGAAGCGGGTGAGATAACCCTATTTCTCGCCGCAGACTGCTGCATGCGTTATTTGCTGTCAGTGGAGTCACACTTATTAACAGGACGTTGAGCATGCACAAGAAAATTGTCAGTAGCCTCTATTTTCAGGTGATATTGGCAATCACCATCGGAATATGTCTGGGACATGTCTATCCGAGTCTGGGCGCAGATATGAAACCCCTTGGTGATGGCTTCGTTAAATTAATCAAGATGATCATCGCCCCCGTCATTTTCTGTACCGTGGTCACCGGCATTGCCGGCATGGAAAGCATGAAGGCGGTGGGCAAAACCGGTGCCATTGCGCTGATCTATTTTGAAGTGGTGAGCACCCTGGCCCTGATCATCGGTCTGTGCGTGGTCAACGTGCTGCAGCCGGGGGTCGGTATGAACGTGGATCCCTCCTCACTCGACGCCAGCGCCATCTCCGTCTATGCGGATCAGGCCCAGTCCCAGGGGATAATTCCCTTCCTGCTGGATGTGATACCGGCTAGCGTCATCGGTGCCTTTGCCGGCGGCAATATACTCCAGGTGTTGCTGTTTGCCGTCCTGTTCGGATTTTCCCTGCATCATATCGGGGAGAAGGGAAAACCCATCTTCAATATCATCGATGGTTTCTCCCAGGTTATTTTCGGCATCATCAACATGATCATGAAACTGGCGCCGATCGGGGCATTTGGTGCCATGGCATTCACCATAGGGAAATACGGTATTGGCTCTTTGGTTCAGCTGGGGCAATTAATTGCTAGCTTCTATCTGACCTGTCTGCTGTTTATTTTTCTGGTGCTCGGCAGTATCGCCAAAGCCAATGGCTTCAGCATTGTGCGCTTTATTGCCTATATCCGGGAAGAGCTGTTGATCGTGCTCGGAACATCCTCGTCGGAATCCGTATTGCCGCGCATGCTGGTGAAAATGGAGGCACTGGGCTGCAAGAAATCGGTGGTGGGTCTGGTGATCCCGACCGGTTACTCATTCAACCTGGACGGCACCTCCATCTATCTGACCATGGCAGCCGTCTTCATCGCCCAGGCGACCAACACCCCGCTGGACCTGTTCCATCAGCTCACCCTGCTGGTGGTGCTGCTTATCTCCTCCAAGGGGGCGGCCGGAGTCACGGGGAGTGGCTTCATCGTGCTGGCAGCCACCATCTCGGCGGTAGGGCATCTGCCGCTGGCCGGGCTGGCGCTGATCCTCGGGATTGATCGCTTCATGTCGGAGGCGCGCGCCCTGACCAACCTCATCGGCAACGGGGTGGCGACCCTGGTGGTGGCCCGTTACTGCGATCAGCTCGACGAGGCCACCATGCAGGACGCCCTGGCGAAACCCGTGGTGGCAAGGCCGGTGGACCTGCGAAGCTGACCCAGGTTCCGGCGGTGATCATCACCCATGAAAAACGGCCCGAGGGGGCCGTTTTTTTATCTCTTTACGCAGGGTGCCTTACAGGCTCTGGGTGAAGGTGCGGGTGACCACATCACGCTGCTGCTCCGGGGTCAGGGCGTTGAAACGCACGGCGTAACCGGAGACGCGGATGGTGAGCTGCGGGTATTTTTCCGGGTTGGCGATGGCGTCTTCCAGGGTTTCTCGGCGCAGTACGTTGACGTTCAGGTGCTGACCCCCTTCGACCACAGGCTCTTGCTGAACCGGCAGTTCACGGTATTCGAATTGACCCAGGTCGGAGAGGCTGACTTCCTGATCGGCGGCAAAGCTGTCGCCTTTGGCGCAGATGCAGCGAGCCTGTTGTTTCTCTTCGTCCAGCAGCCAGAAAGAGTTCAGCAGAGCGGCGTTGGCGGACTGGGTGATTTGGATGCCCTTGATCATGGTATGACTCCTCATAGGAAAGCGGATTCAACGGTAAGCACATTACCCTGATGTTTTTAAACCACCTCTTGGAAGGAATGATTTAACGGGGCCTTGCCTTACACCTTTACTTCGTTGGGGCCATATATACCACGACGGTAATATTACAAAAATTGATCCAAATCAATAAAACCCCATTTTGTGTGCATTGAAAGGGATTAAATCATTGAGTTGAATCAAAAACAGATCATTTTTCTGTTTTTGTAAGATATATGAATTATGCATTTTTCATTATTCATATCTAGTAATTTAACTACACCTTTGTGGTTTATTTCTGGCGTCAGCGAAAACCGGCCTGCTCATGAAGCTTGTCCGAGGACGCCCTGTTATTCCTGTGTCGACGCAGCACCGGTCATTGCCCGTGAACGCCGCCGCCACTTCCCAGGCTGGCAAGGCTTAGCCTGACCTCCATGCGGTTGCGTCTTGGGGGCGAGGACCCTATCCTGAGCCCCTTGCTCTATTGACCGAGGAGATAGCGGTGCCAAGCTGGACAGAAGGCGGGGAGTGGGGAGAGGGAGAGGCTGGCATGACAGCCAGGATGGAAGGAGTGGATTCGCAACGAGAGGAGACGGGTGTGCTGACCTGGAAAGATGTGATTGGTTCGGAGAAAGAGCAGGCGTATTTCATGGACACCCTGGCCACCGTCAGGGCCGAGCGGGAGGCGGGCAAGGTGATCTATCCCCCGGCGACCGAGGTATTCAATGCCTTCAAACTGACCGAGCTGGATGACGTCAAGGTGGTGATCCTGGGGCAGGATCCCTATCACGGACCGGACCAGGCGCACGGTCTCTGCTTCTCCGTCTTGCCCGGAGTGCGCACGCCGCCGTCCCTCGTCAACATCTACAAGGAGATGCAGCGGGATCTGCCGGGTTTTGTCACACCCCATCACGGCTTTCTGGAGTCCTGGGCCAGACAGGGAGTGCTGCTGCTCAATACGGTGCTGACGGTACAGGCGGGCATGGCGCACTCTCACGCCCACCTGGGGTGGGAGACCTTTACCGATCGGGTCATCGAGCGGATCAATGCCCATTGCCAGGGCGTCGTCTTCCTGCTGTGGGGCGCTCATGCCCAGAAGAAAGGGCGCTTCATCGACCGGGCGCGCCACCATGTGCTGAGCGCCCCCCATCCCAGCCCGCTCTCTGCCCATCGCGGTTTCATCGGTTGCGGCCACTTCTCCGAGGCCAATCGCCTGCTGGTCCAGCAGGGACGCAGTCCCATCGACTGGCTCTCGGTCTGCGCCGATCCGGCGGCCTGACGCCGTAAATACACAGGGGAAATGGTCTCCCCTGGGCCCTCTGTGGTGAGAGGCTGGTGCAGCCGCTGTCTGCATCCGACTTGATTGAGTGCAAAGTTCAGGCAATAAATGACCGTATACTCGAGACAGACGTTTTCTCATTTCAGTGCAAGGAGTGCCCATGTTATCCAGTCTGCATAAGGACCACCTCAACATCACCCGGTTGCTGACGCTGCTCAAGCAAAAGCTGGCGGCCATTCGCAATGAGCAGCCGGTGAGCTACTTCCTGCTGCGGGATGTGGTGGATTATCTGCGCGAGGTATCCGACAAGTACCACCACCCGAAGGAAGACATGATTTATGACTACTACCTGAAATACAGGGTGGTGGAGGGGGAGGTGGCCAACCGGCTGCACGAGGAGCACGCCCGTCTGCTGGATGCAGGGACCGAGCTCAAGGAGATGGTGGAGATGATCCTGATGGACGCGGTCATCCCGCTGGATCAGTTCGTGGCCCGTCTGGAGCAGTTCATCGAGCAGCAGGAGGCGCACATGAACTATGAGGAAGGGGTCATCTTCCCCCATCTGCGCGACTCCCTGACCGAGGATGACTGGCGTCATCTCGAACAGCTCTGGCAGAACCTGGCCATCAATGATCCCCTGTTCGGGGCGGAGGTGAGCCAGCACTTCCAGGCGCTGGCCAAACAGCTCTCGCTGCCTGCAGCCTGACAGGAGGTTCACCCATAAAAACAGCGCCCCGGTCAATCCGGGGCGCTGTTTTTATGGCTCCACTCGTTGGAGTGAAACATGGGCGACGTGGGCGTATCAGAGCTCCAGGTCGTCCGATCCTTCATAGGCGATGTCGATGGCCTGCAGCTCCTTTTGCAGGCGGTGCTTGTCTTTAAGCGCCTCAATCTCACGCCATTTGCGTTTTTTTCCCGTTGTCCCGCGGCTACGTGAACCCAGCTCAACGACCTCGTCAAAATCGAAGTTGAACATGTCCATGGCTCCCTCCTTGGTTTTATGGTTTTCACCATCCGTATAACACGACGCCTTTGAAAATAAAACGTTTTTATGACGAAGTTGTGACAACCGGAAACAGGCACAAAAAAACCGGGCTGCCCTTTCGGGAGCCCGGTTTTTGCGGGGCCACTTCGCTCTGTGAGAGCCGTGTGGCGAGCGGCCTTACAGGTGGCTTGCCAGCATGGTTTCCAGCTTGCCCTGGTCGATGGCGAACAGGCGGATGCCTTCCCCCAGTTTCTCGACGGCCATGGCGTCCTGGTTCAGCTCCCAGCGGAACTGCGCTTCGGTCATCGGGGCCGGTTTGGCTGTGCGCTCGCCGGTGTAGTCCAGCTTGCGCACCACGGTGCCTTCGGCCTTGCTCAGCTCTTCCAGCAAAGCGGGGCCAATGGTCAGGCGGTCGCAGCCGGCCAGTTCCAGGATTTCGCCAGTGTTGCGGAAGCTCGCGCCCATGACCACGGTCGGGTAGTCGTGCTGCTTGTAGTAGTTGTAGATGGCGGTGACGGAGACCACGCCCGGATCTTCACTGGCGGTGTAGTCACGGCCGTTCTTGGCCTTGTACCAGTCGAGGATGCGGCCCACGAAGGGGGAGATGAGGAAGGCGCCGGCTTCGGCACAGGCACGAGCCTGGGCGAAGGAGAACAGCAGGGTCAGGTTACACTGGATACCCTCTTTCTCCAGCACCTCGGCGGCACGGATCCCTTCCCAGGTGGAGGCCAGCTTGATCAGGATGCGATCATTGCTGATACCGGCTTCGTTGTAGAGGCGGATCAGCTTGCGGGCCTTGGCGATGCTGGCGTCGGTGTCGAAGGAGAGGCGGGCGTCCACTTCGGTGGAGATGCGGCCCGGGACGATTTTCAGCACTTCGAGGCCGATGTTGACCGCCAGCTTGTCGCCCGCGTCGATGATTTGCTGTGCCTTGTCCTGGCTCTGGGATTTGGCCCAGGCAATGGCGTCCTGGATCAGGGCTGCGTACTCGGGGATCTCGGAGGCCTTGAGTACCAGAGAGGGGTTGGTGGTGGCATCGATGGGCTGGTAGCGCTTGATGGCTTCGATGTCGCCGGTATCGGCAACCACTGTGGTCAGGGCTTTCAGCTGGGTCAATTTATCGGCCATGGCAAATATCATCTCTTTATGAGGGAGCAATCCCAGGGTGGCGGGCATGAGACGGCAGTTCTGAAATTAAATTACAAGATCCCGGCGGCTCAGGCTCAGAAAGGGGCGATGGGCAGGCCCCATCGTCATTGCCTGCCTAATTAATACGGATGTGGCGCATCCTGCAATAGGGGGGCTTGTATGCGAATCAGCCAGGTGGTGAAAGCGGTACCGACTGTCGAGTGAAAGTGTTTGATAAAAAACGAGTTTTATTCATGGTGTGGCGGCTGGCTCCGACATGGAAAAGCGCAATTATTTTGGTGGATTCATGATTTTGTGCGGTAGGTCACATAAATAGTTCTGTCAGCTACTTGAAATTTAATTACGTGTAAAACGTTTTGCGTTACAACCCCTTGCCGATGAGGCATGAGAGGCAAACGCTTGTCTCCCTGATGTCGTTTCACTCAGCGGTTTTTACCCCCATGGGATGAGTTGTAAAATGGTTCTCTATTGGCTCTAATTTGTAAGGGCGCTGGGTAGCGCATCAATTTTTGTTGATTTATTGCGTGCTAAATGAAGCTTTTTTGCATCAAATTGCTCGTTTTTTGTCTCCCCAGTGAGCCCTGTCACTATTCTGAATTCCCTCCCTATGCTAGATTCCGCCCCTTCGGCGCAATGCTGGTTCGGAAATTGACAGAGAGCGGTCAGCGCAGACTGGCCATGGATGTGATAACAACGAGAGAATTATGGACACCTTGATTGCAATGATTAACGACCTGATGTGGGGAGCCGTGCTCATTTACCTGCTGATCGGGGTCGGTATCTTCTTTACCTTCCGCCTGGGCTTTATCCAGATCCGCCACTTCGGCCACATGTTCTCGGTCCTGCGCAACAGTCGCAAATCCGACAGCGCCGGCATCTCCTCCTTCCAGGCTCTGTGTACCAGCCTGGCGGCTCGCGTCGGGACGGGCAATCTGGCCGGTGTGGCCGTCGCCATCTATCTGGGTGGCCCTGGCGCCGTCTTCTGGATGTGGCTGATCGCCTTCATCGGCATGGCCACCGCCTTCGTGGAAAGCACCCTGGCCCAGCTCTACAAGGTCAAGGATGAGGATGGCAACTACCGGGGCGGTCCCGCCTACTACATGGAACGCGGCCTCGGCATGCGCTGGATGGGGGTGGTCTTCTCCCTCTGCCTGCTGCTGGCCTTCGGTCTGGTGTTCAACGCGGTGCAGGCCAACTCCATCAGCCTGGCCATGAACGTCGCCTTCGGCATCCCTGACTGGGTGAGCGGTCTGGCCCTGGTGGTGCTCTCCGGCCTCATCATCTTCGGCGGCATCCGCGGCATCGCCCGTTTCGCCGAGCTGGTGGTGCCCTTCATGGCGCTCGCCTACATCCTGATGGCGCTGTTCGTGGTGGCCATGAACATCAGCGAGCTGCCCGGCGTGCTGGCCCTGATCATCAAGTCTGCGTTCGGCATCGAGCAGGCGGGTTCCGGCGCCATGGGCTATGCCATCTCCCAGGCGATGATCAACGGCATCAAGCGCGGCCTCTTCTCCAACGAGGCGGGCATGGGCTCTGCCCCCAATGCTGCCGCCACCGCCACCCCCTATCCGCCGCACCCGGCCTCCCAGGGTTATGTGCAAATGCTGGGTGTCTTCCTCGATACCATCGTCATCTGTACCTGTACTGCCGCCATCATCCTGATGTCCGGCCAGTTCGAGCCGGGCTCCGGTGTGACCGGTGTCGAGCTGACCCAGCGTGCGCTCTCCTCCCAGGTGGGCGGCGGTGGCAACATCTTCATCGCAGCGGCCATCTTCTTCTTCGCCTTCACCTCCATCGTGGCGAACTACTCCTATGCGGAGACCAACCTGGTGTTCCTCGAGCACAACCACAAGGGCGGCCTGATGCTGTTCCGGATGTTCGTGCTGGGCATGGTGATGTTCGGCTCCGTGGGCGAGCTGCCGACCGTGTGGGCTCTGGCGGATGTCTCCATGGGGCTGATGGCCATCGTCAACCTGGTGGCCATCCTGCTGCTCTCCGGCGTCGCCATCAAGCTGGCCAAGGACTACAACGACCAGCTCAAGCTGGGGCGCGTCCCCACCTTCGATGCCAACAAGTACCCCGAGCTGCGCAGTCAGCTGGAAGAGGGGATCTGGGACAACCCGGGCAAGAAATAAGCCCGTGTTGCAAGGTGATTGAAGGGGAGCCATGGCTCCCCTTTTTCATGGGTAAAAAGAGGGGGTGGCTTCACACAGACTTCACAGAGCCTCATCGGCAGCACACCTCGCGGGACTATGCTGGGCTCATCACTCGCCGCCATGGCGATACCTTGCTAACGACAGTCAGGAGACATGCAATGCAACAACGACAATCCATCCTGTGGGGCGCTCTGGCCACCCTGATGTGGGCCGGTCTGGCTCATGCCGGTGACAAGGCGGCGACCGATCCCCTGCGCCCCGTGGTGGATGCCAGCATCCGGCCGCTGCTCAAGGAGCACAGGATCCCGGGCATGGCGGTGGCCGTGCTCAAGGATGGCAAGGCCCACTATTTCAACTACGGTGTGGCCGATCGGGAGCGCGCGGTCGGTGTCAGCGAGCAGACCCTGTTCGAGATAGGCTCCGTGAGCAAGACCCTGACCGCGACGCTGGGGGCCTACGCCGTGGTGCAGGGGGGCTTCGAGCTCGATGACAAGGCGAGTCTGTTCGCCCCCTGGCTCAAGGGATCCGCCTTTGACAACATCACCATGGGGGAGCTGGCTACCTACAGCGCGGGCGGCTTGCCGCTGCAATTCCCCGAGGAGGTGGATTCGCTCGAGAAGATGCAGGCCTACTACCGCCAGTGGACCCCAGCCTACTCGCCGGGTTCCCATCGCCAGTACGCCAACCCCAGCATCGGGCTCTTTGGCTATCTGGCGGCGAGCAGCATGAAGCAGCCGTTCGATCGCCTGATGGAGCAGACGATCCTGCCGGGGCTTGGCCTGTACCATACCTACCTCACTGTGCCCGAGCAGGCCATGGGGCACTACGCCTACGGCTACTCGAAGGAGGACAAGCCGATCCGCGTCACTCCCGGCATGCTGGCGGACGAGGCCTACGGCATCAAGACCAGCTCGGCGGATCTGCTGCGCTTTGTGAAGGCGAACATCAGCGGGGTGGATAATGCGGCCATGCAGCAGGCCATCGATCTGACTCACCAGGGCCAGTATGCGGTGGGGGAGATGACCCAGGGACTGGGCTGGGAGCGTTACGCCTATCCCGTCAGCGAGCAGACGCTGCTGGCGGGCAACTCCCCGGCGATGATTTACAATGCGAACCCGGCGGCGCCCGCGCCCGCTGCGGCAGGGCACCCTGTGCTCTTCAACAAGACCGGCTCGACCAATGGCTTCGGGGCCTATGTGGCCTTCGTGCCGGCCAAAGGGATCGGCGTCGTCATGCTGGCCAATCGCAACTACCCCAATGAGGCACGCATCAAGGCGGCTCACGCCATCCTGACGCAACTGGCCAGGTAATAGGGCGACCTGGCAGGGGGCGGGTCGATGAACATGCCAGTCCGGACCTCTCCTGCGGGAGATGTCCGGATTGGCATCCACCGAGTGCCATCTCGTCACTAGGCCCCGGCAGGCCGCCCGCTCTATAGTGCCTGGAATCTTCCTCTGCTTTTGCAGGATTGAGTTGTCAATCTCGCTGACAGTGCACCTGTGATGGTGAAACCTGCTGCTATGGAGCCTTCATGGGTATGTTTCTGCTGTGTACTTTTCTGATGATCATCCTCTATCCCCTCGGGATCGATCTCTATCTGGTGGCCGTCCCCCGCATTGCGCAAACCCTGCAGGGGAGCGAGGCGCAGATCCACACCGCTTTTTCCATCTATCTGCTGGGCATGGCGGCTACCGTGCTGCCGGGGGGCATGCTGGCGGATCGCCATGGCAGGCGCCCCGTGGTGCTGGGGGGCGCTCTCATCTTCGTGGTCGCTTCCCTGGTGGCGGCGGAGGCGACCGGCATCGCACAGTTTTATCTGGGGCGTTTCTGGCAAGGGGTGGGCGCTGGAGCGCTCTACATCATGACCTTCACCGTGCTGCGGGATGTGCTGAGCCAGGCGCGCCTCGCGATGGCCCTCTCCCTCATCAACGGCGTGATCTGCGTCATTCCGGTGCTGGCTCCCGTACTCGGTTATCTCATCCTGTCGCACTTCGAGTGGCGCGGCATCTTCGTGGGCATGGCGCTGGTGGCCGCCATCAGTGCCCTGGTCAACCTGCGACTGCTCAAGGAGACCCGCCCCGCCCGCCAGCCTGCGGGGGCATCGCCGCTGGCCCTGCTGGGCACGGCCCCCTTCATGCTGCGCGCCTTGCTGACCAGCGCCAGCGTGACCGCCATCCTGGTCTATGTGAGCGTCTCGCCCCTCGTCCTGATGACCACGTTCGGCCTGCCTCCCGAGCAGTACACCCGGCTGATGATGGCGATGGCCGGGGTGAGCATGTCCGCTTCCTTCCTGACCCCCTTGCTGCTGCGCTGGCTCGGCAAGGCAAGGGTGCTGGCGCTCTCCCACCTCGCCTACCTGCTGGCTTTGCTCGCCCTGTTGTGCAGCAGCGGGCCCGAAGGCGGCCTGTCCTGGCTGCTGGCGGGGTTTGCCCTGGTCTGCATCGGGTTTTCCTGCGGGTTCGGGGTGGCGATGGGGGAGGCGCTGGATGTGTGCGGGGATCAGGTGGCATCGGCCAGTGCCCTGCTCTGCATTATGCAGATAGGGTTGTCCGGGCTCTTCATCTGGGGGATGGGCCATCTGGGGATGCCTGCGCTCTGGATGCTGATCCTGGCACTCCTGCTGGCGCTGCTCGGTTACCTGGTGGTCAAGGTGCTGCTACCATGGCGTGCGGTACGGCGAGTACGGGCTCGGGGATAGGAGAGACGCGATGCGCAATCTGGGTGAACTCGATTTGAACCTGCTGGTGGTCTTCAGGCACCTGATGCAGGAGCGCAGCGTGGCGGGGGCGGCCAAGAAGCTGTGTGTCACCCCGTCGGCGGTGAGCAAGGCGCTTGGCAAGCTGCGGGACTGGTTCGGGGATCCCCTCTTCGTGCGCGTGCGCCAGGGTTTGCAGCCGACCAATCTCTCCCTGACCCTGGCGGAGGAGCTCAAGACCTGGTTCCAGCTCACCGAGAGCATCAGCACCCTCAACAGCGAGGCGATCCCCGAGGGGGCCCGCTTCAGTCTGGTGATGGAGTCCCCCTTTGGCATCAGCTTCCTGAGCGAGCTGCCCACGACCATCTACCAGAAGTACCCCCACTCCGTGGTCAGGATGCTGGGCTGGGATCACCACTCCCTCAACGACATCGTCAACGGGGAGGCGGATCTCGGCTTCTGTGCCCGGGAGACCCACGGCCGCTCCCATGCCAGGGTCAACCGGCTGCCCTATTACATCGATCACGAGGTGCTGTTCTGCGATCGTCCCGTGGTGTTCCTGCGCAAGGATCACCCCTTGCTCGGGCAGACGTGGTCGCTGACCCGCTTTCTGGCCTGCCCCCAGGTGAGCGTGGTGTGGGAGGCCAGCGACAGCTGGGCACTGGATGAGCTGCTGGAGGACGAAGGCCACAGGCGGCAGGTGCCCATCATGGTGGCGAGCTTCGAGCAGGCGCTGCACATCGCCGCCCAAAAGAGCCACGAGCTGATCGCCGTGGTGCCTTCATATTGCGCGGACTATGCCGCCAGACATCACCCCGACCTCATCCCCATGCCGTTGCCGCTGGAAGAGTCTCTCTATGCCCAGCTGGAGATCGCCTTCATCCTGCTGTGGCACAAGCGCCACAATCAGGATGCCAAGGTGATGTGGTTGCGGGGGGAGATCCGGCGGCTCTATGGCCTGGCCGCGGCGGGGATGACGCGTTTTGCCTGGGGCGGGCCCATGGAGAGCGGGGCGGCGAAAGAGAAGCAAGGGGGAGGAGGCACCCCGGTTTAGTCGTACTGCTCTTCCATCCAGGCTTCGACGATGAGCTGGGCGGAGACGCCGTCCACGCTCCCCTTGTCCAGCGCCTTGTAGCCGCCACGTTCAAACAGGCGGGCGCGGGCATCCGTGGTGGTGAGCCGCTCGTCCTTGAATTCCACCGGCTTGCCGAAGCGACCGTGCAGGCGATTGCCGAACTTGCGAGCTCGCACCGTGATCTCCTGGTCCGTGCCATCCATGTTGAGGGGCAGACCGACGATCAGCAGATCCGGTTGCCACTCCTTGATCAGCTTCTCTATCTCGTCCCAGTTAGGGATGCCGTCGTTGGCCTTGAGGGAGCGAAGGGGGCGGGCGCTGCCCGTGAGCTCCTGGCCGATGGCGACACCGATGCTCTTGGTGCCGTAGTCAAAGCCCATGATGCTGCGTGATGACATGGGGTCTCCTCGAAATGGATGGATAAATGAAGGGGGAAGCCCCCTCCCTGTCTCCCCCTGCTCGTGGGGGGAGAGCGTGCCGTCTCCCCCGGAGGGGAGGTCCGGGGTGTCAGCTATGGCCCACCTGGCTGGAGAGGTGCAGGGGGTTGACCCCAATGCTCGCGGCGGCTTGCTGCCAGCGCAGGTGGATGGGGGTATCGAAGACCAGCTTGGGATTGGGGGGGATCACCAGCCAGGCGCCATCCACCAGCTCCTGCTCGAGCTGGCCTGCACTCCAGCCGGCGTAACCGAGCGCCACCAGCCAGTGGTCCGGCGCCTCGTCGGTGCCCAGGGTCTCCAGGATGTCCTTGGAGGTGGTGACCATCATCTCGTCGCTCACCTGCAGGGTGGAGTTGAAGCCCGGGCGGAAGCTGTGCAGCACAAAGCCGCGATCCCCGTGCACCGGTCCCCCCTGCAACACCGGCTGTTTCATCTCGGCGGTGGCGGGGGGATTGAGGTTGAGCTTGGTCAGCATGGCGTCCAGGGACATGTCAACCGGAATGTTGACCACCAGTCCCATGGCGCCTTCGCTGCTGTGTTCGCACAGATAGACCAGGGAGCGCTGGAAATAGGCGTCCGTGAGGCTCGGCATGGCGAGCAGAAAGTGATTTTGCAGTGTTTGCATGGAGCGTATGTATCTCTTAGCGTGCAAAGGTATTTGGGGTGATTATGGCAGTTGATGGCGGCGGGCAAAACCGCTTTTTGCCGGCAGTCAAAGGGGCCTTCACGGCCCCTTGTGTGTGTTTCCTCGCTGCGGCAACGGGTCGCTGGGGAAGGGGTCAGCGGCCCAGCCGGCGCTCGATGGCGTCCATCAGCATGCCGGTAATGGAGACGTCGAAGGCCGCCTCAATCTCGCGGATGCAGGTAGGGCTGGTGACGTTAATCTCGGTCAGGCGATCGCCGATGATGTCGAGGCCGACGAAGATGAGCCCCTTCTCTTTCAGGGTCGGGCCTACCGCGCGGGCGATGGCCCAGTCCGCGTCACTCAAGGGGCGCGCCTCACCACGGCCGCCGGCCGCCAGGTTGCCACGGGTCTCACCCTGGGCCGGAATGCGGGCCAGGCAGTAAGGTACCGGCTCACCGTCCACCACCAGCACCCGCTTGTCGCCATCCTTGATGGCGGGCAGATAGGTCTGCGCCATGCAGTACTGGCTGCCATGTTCAGTCAGCGTCTCGATAATCACGCCGACGTTGGCGTCATCCTCCTTCATGCGGAAGATGGAGGCGCCGCCCATGCCGTCCAGCGGCTTGAGGATGACGTCCTTGTGCTTGGCGTGGAAAGCCCGCAGCTTGTCGGCTCTGCGAGTGACGAGTGTGGTCGGGGTGTGCTCGGCAAACCAGGCGGTGTAGAGCTTCTCGTTAGCGTCGCGCAGGCTCTGGGGCTTGTTGACGATGAGGCAACCCTCATCCTCGGCTCGCTCCAGCATGTAGGTGGCGTAGATGAACTCGGTGTCGAAGGGGGGATCCTTGCGCATCAGGATCACGTCCAGGCTGGAGAGCGGCTGATCCACCACCTCGCCCAGCGTGTACCAGTCGGCATAGTCATATTTGACGGTGAGCGGACGCATGGTACCGAAGGCGCGACCGGCCTCCATGTAGAGATCCTTCATCTCCAGATAGAACAGCTCGTAGCCGCGCTTTTGCGCCTCTTCGAGCATGGCGAAGCTGGAGTCCTTCTTGATGTTGATGGCCGAGATGGGGTCCATCACGATGCCGAGTTTAATGGTCATCCGAGTTTCCTTCCTAATGGCTCGATTGGATGTGATGACCCCCTCCCTGCCTCCCCCTTCACAAGGGGGAGGGGCCTGTTGCTCCCTCCCCTGCGAAGGG
>NZ_JBFODF010000049.1:0-16841 GCF_040908165.1 Aeromonas sp. R6-1 | reverse complement strand
CCAAGTCCGGACGGGTTGGCACAAGCCTTTATTCTGGGTGAAGAGTTTATCGGGTCAGACCCCTGTGCGCTGGTGCTGGGGGACAACATCTTCTACGGCCACGACCTGCAGAAGCAGTTGGCGGCGGCAGCGGCCAAAGAGAGTGGCGCTACCGTCTTTGCCTACCATGTGCATGACCCCGAGCGTTATGGGGTGGTGGAATTTGATAAAGAGGGTACCGCTATCTCGCTGGAAGAGAAGCCACTGGAGCCCAAGAGCAACTATGCGGTGACCGGCCTCTATTTCTACGACAACGGCGTGGTGGAGATCGCCAAGAGCCTGAAGCCATCGCCCCGTGGTGAGCTGGAAATTACCGATGTGAACCGTATCTACCTGGAGCAAGGCAATCTGTCGGTGGCCATGATGGGCCGTGGTTATGCCTGGCTGGATACCGGTACCCATGAAAGCCTGATTGAAGCGAGCAACTTTATTCAGACCATCGAGACCCGTCAGGGGTTGAAAGTGGCTTGTCCGGAAGAGATCGCCTATCGCCAGAAGTTTATCAGTGCCGACCAGATACGTGAGCTTGCTGCGCCATTGGCGAAGAATGCCTATGGACAATATTTGCTAAAAATGGTTGCCAAAGCCTGATGTGATATAGGGGGGAGGGAAGATGCTCCCCCCATAAAAATTGAATCAAATGTGGATAGACAGATGAATGTAATCAAGACAGCGATTCCTGACGTGCTTATTTTTGAACCAAAAGTATTTGGTGATGAGCGTGGTTTTTTCTTTGAGAGTTTCAACCACAAGTTGTTTGAAGAGGCGGTAGGATATCCGGTTAACTTTGTGCAGGATAATCATTCCAAATCCTCGAAAGGGGTGTTGCGTGGTTTGCACTATCAACTACCTCCCCATGCCCAGGGCAAGCTGGTGCGTTGTGTTGCTGGTGAAGTGTTTGATGTGGCGGTAGATATTCGCAAAAGCTCACCGACCTTCGGCCAGTGGGTTGGCGTTCACTTGTCAGGTGAAAACAAGCGACAGTTGTGGATCCCGGAAGGGTTTGCACATGGTTTTTTCACTATAAGTGAGACAGCTGAGTTTTTATATAAAACGACAAACTATTATCATCCGCAAAGTGACAGGAGCATATTGTGGAATGACGAGAACTTAAGTGTTAATTGGCCATCAGATAAGACGATCTTATCAAAAAAGGATGAGATGGCTGTTATGTTTTCTGATGCGGAATATTTCCTTTAGTTTTCCATTGTCATTTTATAAAACGGATGAGTTATAATATTTTGATGTGTATTCGCAAGATATTGCTTCATTATTTTTCCAAGGTTGTTTATGAATCGAGATAGCAGTATATCACCAATTCGCATGTTGTCTTTTTATAATAATCGTCATTTAATTATCACTCTAGTTCGTCGAGAAGTTGCTGCTAGATATCGAGGCTCACTGTTTGGGAATTTGTGGGCTCTATTTACACCACTTTTTATGTTGGCTGTTTACACTTTTATTTTTAGTGTGGTATTTAAGGCTCGCTGGAGTGGTGGTAGTGATTCGCGTAGCGAATTCGCTCTGGTATTGTTTGCAGGCTTAATGGTATTTAATCTATTTTCAGAGTGCTTTAATCGAGCGCCACGTTTGATTCTGGAGAATGTCAACTACGTCAAAAAAGTTGTATTTCCACTTGATATCCTGCCTTGGGTTGCATTGGGTAGTGCCATGATAAATCTACTGATCAGTTTTTTGGTGTGGATCGCTTTTTATACTATTGCCTTTGGTATTCCGCCTGTTACCGCGTTGCTTTTCCCTGTTGTGATTTTACCGCTTGCCTTGTTAGTCATGGGCGTCTCATGGGCACTTGCTGCGATGGGGGTCTACTTGCGTGATCTTTCACAACTGGTGGGCGTAATCAGTACAATATTAATGTTCCTCTCACCGATATTCTACCCTGTTGAAGCGTTGCCAGAAGAGTATCGCCATTGGTTGAACATCAATCCACTAACCCCGGTGATAGCACAGGTACGGGATGTGCTCTATTGGGGAAAATTGCCTTCTTGGGAGTTATACGGCATTACATTGATTGCCGGTATGGCGGTAATGTACGCCGGATTTGCCTTGTTCCAGAAAACGCGTAAGGGGTTTGCCGATGTGCTCTGACAAAGTCGCGATTGAAGTGCGTGGTTTGAGCAAGTGTTATCAGGTTTATGAGCAACCGGTCGATCGACTCAAACAGTTTGTCATTCCTCGCTTATCCCACTTGTTTCGTGGTGCTGCCAGACAATATTATCGCGAGTTTTGGGCGCTCCGGGACATTGATTTCACGATTAAAAAGGGCGAGACCGTTGGAATTATCGGCCATAACGGGGCCGGGAAATCCACGCTGCTCCAGCTGATTTGCGGCACCCTTAATCCATCTCATGGTGAAGTTAACGTCAATGGCCGTATTGCAGCCTTGCTTGAGCTGGGGGCTGGATTTAATCCGGAGTTCAGTGGGCGTGATAATGTCTATCTCAATGCCAGTGTCCTGGGATTGAGTAAAGAGGATATTGATGCAAGGTTTGATGAAATTGCTCGTTTTGCCGACATTGGCGATTTTATGGAGCAACCCGTCAAGACCTATTCCAGTGGCATGTACGTGCGTTTGGCGTTTGCGGTACAGGCGTGCATAGACCCTGAAATTTTGATCGTCGATGAAGCGCTGGCAGTTGGCGATATCGGTTTCCAATACAAGTGTTTCAAGCGTATGGAGGCCCTGAAAGCGAAGGGGGTAACCATTTTGATGGTGACCCACTCAACAGGCAGTATTCTGGAGTATGCCGATCGTTGTCTGGTAATGGAAGGGGGACGCTTGATTGGTGATACTACGGATGTCTTAGCAGCAGTCATGGCGTATGAAAAAGGGATGATATTGTCGGAAGAAAAAGCAGAGTCATCTTCATCAGTAGCAAGTGAAAATGACGGAGAATGTCCATCTCAATCGCTCTTAATTGAGAAGCAAAAAAATGAAGCAAATATGGTGCTGGGTGAAAAACGATTTGGCTCTGCCCGCGCCATAATAGCAAGTCTGACAATATTAAAAAATGATGGAACACCTTATCATGAAGAACCGTTAGTGAAATCTGGGGAGACTTTAACACTGCGCTTTGAGCTCTTGGCGTGTGAGGCTATTGAAGATGTAGTGCTCGGACTTTCTTTGAGTCGGACTCAAGGTGGTGATATATGGGGGGATAACAATATTGCTGCCGGCCATTCTCTCACTTTGAAACCAGGTCGCCAAATAGTGACTTATCAAGTTACTTTACCAATCAATAGTGGTGATTATTTACTGCACTGTGGGTTGGCCACCCTCAGAGGAGGAATGCGTGAAGAACTTGATCAGCGCCGGCCAATGCGTGCGGTCAAGTTCTGGTCTGCCCGAGAATTGGGCGGTGTTGTACATGCTCCAATTACTGTTCTGGCCTGAATTATTCGGAGTTATCCATGCTGGCTGCTTTTCTACCTCCTTATCCTTTTCGTGTCCAAGCTGCACCTTATCTTTGGTGCTATTACCGTTTACTTTGTGAGTGGGCTGATGAATCAGCTTTCTTTATTACTGGGCGTGATTATGTCCGGGCTCCTAGTGATTGGGAAGGTCGCTGGGAATGTGATCATGCAGTACAATCTCGGTTGGGATATTCCTTGCCAGTTAATGCCATGCCTGAGCAACATCATTATGCATGGCTGAATGAGAATAGATTTGATGATTGGCTGAATAAGCTCAATGGTAATCCGATAGAGGCGTTTCGGCGTTTCTTGTGTGAGCGCGATGCGGCTTTTGAGCGTGAGCTTGAGGGGTTACTAGATACAGCTCCGGCTAAACTTGAAGCCATCGTCACTATATGTAATGTCGCTTCACTGGAGGCGGTGTGTGCTGCCCGTGGTATTCCTGTCATCCATATTGAATTGGGTCCACTGCGTGGCCCCCTGTATCGTGAGACCGGGTATGTCGATTTTCGCGGTGTCAATGGCAACTCTGAGTCAGCTCAACGTTATTCCCTCTGTGATGATTGGCAATTGTCACTCACAACACGAGAGCTATTGCATTTTTTCTTGACTCATCCCGAAACTTGCCAGAGTTTGCCTGCTCAAACCACTTATGAATGTGGGGCGGTGTTGCAAGTTGAAGACGACTCTAATCTGGTTGCTTATGGCAATGGAATGAGCAATCTCGCACTGCTTGCTGCCGCACGTCAGAAAGTGGCAGCACATGATCTGCTTGTTCGCGCCCATCCGGGAAGTCCATTTGCGCTTAAAGCTGCGCAGATCAATCTCGATGACTCACCTAATAGTCTATATTTTGTTGCTTTGTGTCGAAAGATATTAACTGTCAACTCCAGCGTAGGACTGGAGGCGCTTTTACTTGACAAGTCACTAACGGTATGGGGTGATAATTCTTACAATTTTATATTGGAAGCGCATGATGATGCTGAACGTATAAAACGGCTCAGTTTCTATCTATTTGGATATTTGGTGCCCTATTCATTACAGTTAAAACCTGCATATTTACGCTTTCGATTGGGCGAACCTGAACAGCACGATATAATACTTTGCCATGTGAGTGAATACATGCGACAAGATCACCTTGATCCTAAAATATTTGATAGTCTCCCTTCTTCGGCTCAAGCAGCTGTTTCTATACAGTTTGCCAATCTTGTTCGTGAGCATCAGGCTGATGCGCGAGCTTGGCAAGAGCGTAATGCTGAATTGGCAACCACGTTGTCTGAACAAGCAGAGTTACATGCCAAGCATCTATCTGATTATGAAGCTGAAATTGCGCGTCAACATCAGGAGGCTCTTTCTATCATCGAGAGGCAACAGAAAAATATTGAGGAAGCGCATCAGCAGGCTGCAATTATTTCTGAACAGTTAGTTATTGCTTCTGAACAGGCATCAGCGGCATCTGAGCAGGCTGCAATTATTTCTGAACAGCTAGTTATTGCTTCTGAACAGTCATCAGCGGCATCTGAGCAGGCTGAAATTCTCTCTGAGCGATTGGCAGTTATCTCTGAACAAGCCGAGTTTTCATCTCGCCAAGTTAATGCTCTTGAAAATCAACTTCAGCATCAGGATGCTCTCTTTCAAGCTTGGCAACAACAAGTGACAACCAGTTTGTCCTGGCGGATAACAATGCCTTTAAGAGTGATGGGCCGGTTGATGCGTGGTGATGTTGTTGCATTACAACATGGCTGGCGACAAGTATGCAGCGAAGGAGGCCGGCGTGGTAAACTGGCGCGCATGATCCGCCCGTTAGTGCGTCCTATGGTTATTCTTGCCAGAGACCCATCATTATTAATGAAAGGATGGCGCAGTTTGCGACATCATGGAATCAGAGAGACGTTACATCGCATTAGCCATATATTGGGTCATCAGTCTCACTATGCCATGCCAGAGGTTATTTCTCTGGGAGATAAAGATACTGCTGAGTTAGTTATTCTAACAACTACGCATTGTGGTTATCTTGCCGAATTGATGTGCGCAAGTTTGAAGAAAGTGAATATTCAGGCTGTAGTTCAATATCAAATGCCTGAAGAAGGTTACTTGGATGTCTTGCATATCGTTATCTGTCCACAGATGTTCCCTGTTTTACCTGGGCAATATATCGCTTATCAACTTGAGCAGTCAGTCAGTTCTCGTTGGTTCACTGACGATTACCTTGCTCGTCTGGAAAATTCCCTGGCCATTTTCGACTACTCTTTAAAGAATATTGCCTTTTTGCAAGATAAAGGATTGAGCTATCGCCAGCTCTATCATCTGCCTGTGGGTTTTCTTCCGCGCGAGCTTGCCGACTCGGTTCCTGAGACGGTTGATGTGTTATTTTATGGTGACATTAATAATGATAGACGTAGAGCCTATGTTGCGGAGCTAAAAAAGCATTTTTCAGTGAAAATCATCAATGATCTTTTTGGTGATGCGTTGTATGCTGAAATGGCAAAAGCAAAGGTGATTGTTAATATTCATTATTATGAAGGCGCGCTACTGGAAACGACCAGAATATACGAGTGTTTGTCGCAAAATAAAATTATTGTATCTGAAGAAAGTGCAGATATGGATGAGCATTCAGCATTGTTGCCCCTAGTCGATTTTGTGCCAATCAATAATATTGATGAAATGGTAGAGCGAGTTCGCTACTGGGTTAGTGATGATGTTAGACGGAATAAGCGAAGCGTTCAATTAAGAAAGGCATGTGTAGAGACTCCTGATGTTTTTTCATATTATTTTCTGAGAGCATTTTTAGCTCACGATCTTATCACGTATGAACAATTTTATACTGCAGTGGGAGATTCAATTAGTTTTGATTCGGATATGGTATGTTTAGGACTCCCTGAAACAGTCTCCCGACGTGCGGATTTTGATAATGACAATCATTATGGGATTCAGTATTTCCCTGGTCTAAGGCATCGTCTTGGATGGGTTGGCTGTGGTTTGAGTTATAAATTTCTCTTGCATCGCGCAAAAGACCTAGGGCTTGAACGTATAATGATTTGCGAAGATGATATTGAATTTCCTGAGCATTTTTTATCTCGTCTGAAAAGTGTAAATGAGTATCTCAATGAACGAAAAGATTGGGATCTTTTCTCGGGACTGATAGCTAACTTGCATCAAGATACTAATATCTTGGCGTGTACGGACTATAATGGCCAAAAATATGTCACGATTGACAAAATGACTAGTACGGTAATGAATATCTATTCCAGAGATTTCTATGAAAAGCTCTTGGGTTGGGATGATCGAAATCATGATGCAAAAACTAATACAATAGATCGTTATATTGAAAGTCGCAGTGATCTACATGTAATTACTACACCAAAATTTTTAGTAGGACATAAAGAAGAGTTGGATTCCACATTGTGGGGCTTTAATAACAGCACATACCGTGAAATGATTGCGGAAAGTGAAAGGCTTTTGGGGCTAAAGTTAGATGAATTCAGCTCTAAACAATCGTGATAGTATGAAAAGCAATCACTGGCTCGACATTTGTCGAGCCAGTGCTATCCTGCTGGTTCTATTATCACATGGCAGACGCTTGTTGCTTCCCATTTTTCCAGATGCTCAACTTTTTAAGTTTGGTGGTTTTCTCGGGGTTGAGATATTCTTTGTGTTATCTGGTTTTTTAATAGGCTCAATTATTATAGAAAAGAGTTCTAAAAGTGATAGCCGTTGGGGCTGGATTCCTAAATTTTGGGGGCGTCGTTTTTTACGGACCTATCCCAACTATTTATTGTTCTTACTCTTAAATTGGCTGATTATTGACACATGGCGACCTGAATCGGCACCAGAATTATGGCGTTATATGACATTTACGCAAAGCTTGTTATCGCCCCATCCTAGTTTTTTTGGTGAGGCTTGGAGCTTGGTAATTGAAGAAATTTTTTATTTTTTTATACCAATACTAATGCTTTTTACTTGGCAAGGTTCTGCTATGCGGACATTATTGGTTACTCTTTTTATATTGCTAGTGTTTTCTTTGATGATGCGCATAATATTTGTGTGTTTAGAGCCTGGTTTAACATTTAATCAAGTCAGATCGACAGCATTATTACGTCTTGATTCAATTATGATTGGCGTATTAACCTCTTATTTTTATTACCATGGTAAACTATGGCGAGATATAACAATTAAGGCAGCACCTTTCTTAGCTTTGTTGCTAATACCCGTTATTATTATCTCGATGCAGCCAGATGAAGTTATGGATGACAGTTTGTTATTAAAAATTTTATTATTTCCAATAGCGAATCTCGCTGCCGCTGGTCTGCTTGTTTTTGGTATTAACTTAAGGGTAAATAATTTATTCTATAGATTTGTAAAGCCAATTGCCAGATGGTCATATTCTGCGTATCTCGTAAATTTATTAGTGTTAAGTGCTATGGGTTTCTATTTGCCAAATGTGACTGAGGATACTGCTATTTTATATTGGCTTGGTTTTATATTTGCTACGCTAATTATCTCTGCTGCTATTTATAACGTTTTTGAACGCAATATTTTACTGTGGCGTGATTACTGGATTAAATAGCATGTGCCAATATCATTTATCTATTTCTGTGGTTACTTATTGCACTGAAAAGTCAATGATAACAACAACTTTCAAAAAATTACAGAGAGCAGTAACTGATGCTGGGGTTGTGAGTTCCTTGATAGTTGTAGACCACTCTCCATCGAGTGATTTTTCTATTAAAAATGAAGATGTAAGCAAGAGTTTTATAGGTGATCATGACTTGATTTTTGCACAGTCAAATCCTGGGTTTGGGGCTGGTCATAACCGTGCATTACAGACTGATACTAAATATCATCTTATTCTGAACCCAGATCTTGAAGTGGCTCCAGATGCACTGAAAAATGCGCTCGAGTTTATGGAGCAACATCCGGAGTGTGGATTATTGACGCCTTTGGCGACATGGGCTGATGGTGAGGTACAACGGCTTTGCAAAGGTTATCCAACAGTCTTTGATCTATTGTTGCGTGGTTTTGCGCCCGCGTTTGTGAAGAAGATATTCCATCTGCGGTTGGCAAAATATGAGATGGCTGATCAGCTCAACAATCATGACGTGCTGTGGGATCCACCCATTGTCAGTGGTTGTTTCATGCTGTTTCGTACAGATGTTCTGCAGCAGCTCGGAGGATTTGACCCTCGCTTTTTCCTCTATTTCGAAGATTTTGACATCAGTTTGCGGGCAGGAAAGATCAGCCGGATTGCCTATGTTCCTCAAGTGAAGGTTGTCCATCACGGTGGCCATGCATCCCGCAAAGGCTGGCGCCATATCTGGATGTTTGGGCGCTCTATGGTGACTTTCTTCAATATTCACGGTTGGCGTTGGTGGTAATGTCAGATATCAAAAGTACAGTCTTGGTAACAGGCGCCAACGGATTTGTTGGCAAGGCGGTCTGTGAACACCTGCTGAGTCTGGGCGTGAATGTGAAAGGTGCGGTGCGAAGTCACCCGCTTGCTTCGTATCACATCAACGCTCCCTCTTTGACAGCAGATGCAAACTGGACAACCCAATTACAACAGGTGGATGTTGTCATTCATTGTGCCGCCAGGGTGCATGTGATGTCTGATAAGGAAGCAGATCCTCTAACAGCGTTTCGAGCGGTAAACACAATTGGCACATTAAATCTCGCAAACCAGGCCGCAGATGCTGGTGTTAAGCGCTTCATATTTATTAGCTCGATTAAAGTAAATGGTGAGCAGACTGAGCCCGGTAAGCCGTTTGATGAACATGTCCAGAATCCACCACAAGACCCTTATGGCCGCTCAAAATATGATGCAGAGCAAGGGCTGATGGCACTTGCTAAGAAGTGTGGTATGGCTGTCACCATTATCCGGCCTCCTCTTATTTATGGTAAGGGTGTGAAGGCTAATTTTGCCAGCATGTTAAAGATGGTGCATACCGGTTTTCCACTCCCCTTTGCCCGCTTGAAAAATGCACGGAGTTTATTGGCATTACCCAATTTATGCGATTTCATTGCTCGTGCGATAGATCATCCTGCTACCGTGAATCAGATTTTTTTGGTCGCAGATCCAGTTCCTGTTTCGACATCTGAAATGCTGATAGCTATTGCTGATGCTGAAGGTGTCCCTTCTCGACTGTTTTATATTCCATCAATTCTAGTAAGAGGGATTGGTCGTTGCTTTGGGATTGATGCCAAATTGCAGCGGATTTATGGCTCTCTAGAAATGGATACGGGCAAGGCTCAGAGGCAGCTACAATGGTCGGCTCCTTATACGTTTTCTCAGGCTTTATCCCTGATGGCATCTTCCAAAAATGAGTAGTTTGTGATGCTGACATTTCCGTTACTTCTAGTTTTATGTTTGTTTTTCTCCATGATCATGACAGGCTTACTTAAGCGCTACGGTCAGAGCCGTCTTCTTGACCAACCCAATCATCGCAGCTCACATTATATCCCTACGCCGAGAGGTGGAGGCATGGCGATTGTCGCTACATTTCTGTTGGCTTCTCCTATTCTCGTCGTGAGCCAGGTGTCGGATTTGTATGGGGTATCTTATGGAAGCTTGCTATTGATATGGATTGCAGCACTGGGCATCGCACTAGTTGGTTTTATCGATGATCACCTGTCTCTCGAGCCAAAAACTCGTTTAATTGTCCAGAGTCTTTCTGCTGCATTGGTTGTATTAGCTGTTGATGGATTGCCAGAGCTGACCTTCTTGGGGTGGCAGCTAAATCTTGCCTGGTTTGGTTATGCGCTGGCATGGTTAGGTGTGATCTGGTTTATCAATCTTTACAACTTCATGGATGGCATCGATGGCCTGGCTGCCGGTGAGGCCGTGACTGTTTGTGTTGTCATGGCATTACTGCATTACCTTTTAGGAAGTGAGTGGCCGTTTGCGAGTTTGACCCTGTTGCTGGGGGCTTCTGCTGCGGGCTTTTTGTGCTGGAATTTTCCACCGGCCAAGATCTTCATGGGAGATGGGGGCAGTGGCTTCCTTGGTATGATGCTCGCATCCCTGATGTTGCTTGATGCAACTTTCGCTCCCCAATTCCTGTGGGCGTGGCTTGTCATGCTCGGCGTCTTTGTCGTTGATGCTACCTGGACTTTACTGAATCGCTATCGTCTCAAATGCCGCCTGAGTGAAGCTCATCGAACTCACGCATTTCAATATGCTGCAAGGCACTGGAAAAGTCATCGTAACGTGACACTGATGGTGCTCTTCATAAATGTGCTTTGGCTTGCACCGATTGCTGCCATGATTGTTGGGGGGGGGCTCGATGGCGTGTTGGGTCTGATTATTGCCTACTTACCGCTAACTTATCTCGCATTTTACCTAAAGGCAGGAGTACCTGAATGAGCACAGATTTTTGGCCGGGAGGTAGCTGGTTACTTACCTGCCTTGGTTCCTTGTCACGAGCCAGCAAACGAGCAATATCTGTCTCAGTAGATACGTTATTGATTACCATGGCATATTGGGGGGCATATTGGATCAGGCTTGAACATAGCTGGCCAATCGCAAGCCCCCATCATTGGGCCCTTTTGTGTGCAATTATTGTCCTCAGTATTAGTGTCTTTGTTCGCTTGGGTTTGTATCGTGCAATCTTGCGATATGTTAGTTTTCGAGTGCTCTGGACAATCTCATTAGGTGCATTTGTTTCAACGAGCTTTTTTGTTATCTCTGCGTTTTACTTCGATATCTTCCTGCCCAGAACCGTATCGGTCATCTATCTCTCGTTTTTGGTGTTGATGGTCGGTGGTGTGCGGTTGTTCTTTCGGGCACTGTTGAATACTACTCGTTTGGCGCGTACACAGGTTCTGATCTACGGTGCGGGTTCCTCGGGGCGGCAGTTGCAAGTGGCTTTGTTGCAAGGCAATGAGTTTTACCCAGTTGCTTTTGTGGATGATGATCCTGCCAAACAAGGATGCGTTATTCAGGGATGTACCGTATACAACAGTGCTCAGCTCCCCACCCTGATTGATCACCATGGGGTGAAGAAGATCCTGTTGGCCATGCCAAGCAGCACCAGGGCTCGTCGTCAGGAAGTGATCAATGCACTAGAGCCACTATCTTGTGAAGTGCTGTCTATCCCGGGTATGGCCGATCTGGTCAATGGCTCTGCCCGTATTGATCAGCTTAATGAAGTCTCCATCGACGATCTGTTGGGTAGAGACCCGGTAGAGCCGGTGACGACATTGATGGAAGCCAACATCACAGGCAAAGCGGTCATGGTGACGGGGGCTGGGGGCTCCATTGGATCGGAGCTCTGTCGCCAGATCTTGCGGTGTCGGCCATCCACCTTGGTTCTGTTTGAACTGTCTGAATACGCCCTCTATGTCTTACACAAAAACTTGCGTGAACAGTGCGAACGTGAGGGAATTGAAACTGAGCTTGCTCCGTTACTGGGCTCGGTGCAGCGCCAGCACCGCCTCAAGACGGTGATGCAGAGCTTTCGGATCCAGACTATCTACCATACTGCCGCTTACAAGCATGTGCCCTTGGTCGAGTTCAATATCATAGAAGGGGTGCGCAATAATGTATTTGGCACTCTTTATGCTGCTCAAGCAGCCATTGAAGCGGAAGTTGAAACCTTTGTACTGATATCCACTGACAAAGCGGTACGCCCAACCAACACCATGGGGGCCAGCAAGCGCTTGGCCGAGCTCATCCTGCAAGCCTTGACCCGTGAAAAGCACAAAACCCGTTTTTGTATGGTGCGCTTTGGTAATGTGCTCGGATCTTCCGGCTCAGTGGTGCCACTGTTCAGACAACAGATAGACAAAGGTGGGCCTATTACTCTGACTCATCCCGATATCATACGCTACTTCATGACAATACCGGAGGCGGCCCAGTTGGTTATCCAGGCGGGCGCGATGGGGGAGGGGGGCGATGTTTTTGTGCTCGATATGGGGCAGCCAGTCCGGATCATGGAGCTTGCAAAACGTATGATCCGTCTTAGCGGTCTGACGCTTCGCGATGAACTTCGGCCCGATGGCGACATTGCTATTGAGGTGACGGGGTTGCGGCCAGGTGAAAAACTCTATGAGGAATTGTTGATTGGGGATGATGCTAGAGGTACAGAACATCCCAGGATCATGGTGGCGCAAGAATGCTGGCTCCCCTGGTCAAGGCTGCGTCCCTTGCTGGCCTCGCTGGATGACGCCTGTCACCACTTTGATCAACAGAAAGTACGCGACATTCTGATGCACGCTCCTGCTGCGTTCGAACCAACAGACGGTATCTGTGACCTGGTCTGGCTTGCTAAACAACGTGATCTGCCAACAGACAATGTGGTTCCACTTCCTACACACAACATCGATTTTTATATGGAAAATCAATGATATTCTATTATTACGCGCCTCATAAGACATCTTTTTAATTCAATTTCTGGTTGTTTTTTTGAGCGATCAAAAACTGATTAGACCAGATTGACTACCCTTTTGAGCAAAGCATAGGTAAAATCACCCCGCCGATTCAAAATTAATCTTGTATCCTCTTGTGCTTAATAGGCTCAGCATGATCATGGTTATCACGACGGATAAGCATAACGAGCGCCTCGCCGTCATGCTTGCCAAGGTGAGCAGGATAAAAACTGTCATAAATCTTTGGCAAACTTAACAATATGTGGACTGCGAGCACACTGGGAGCTGCAACTCAGGGGCGGTAGCCACTTTATTGCTTTTTTGAATCGATTCCTATCTGGGTTGTTGCGGTCAATTTTGTCACTAAATAAGTGCAGGCTGCCGTCAGGCAAATTATAAGCAGGTCGTTCCAAATGACGAACCTGATAATTTCAAGGGATGAAACAAAATGGAAACGTCTGGTCTGATTGCCTTTTTGGGGACCGCGCTGGCTATCGCTTGCTTGCGCCCATTGTCAGCTAAATTACAACTTGTTGATCTGCCGAATCAGCGTAAACAACACGTTGGTGCGGTCCCTCTGATTGGAGGCATTGCCGTGTGTCTGGGGGTTTACCTCAGCGTCTTCTTCACGATCCCCTTGCAAAGTTCGATCATCATCATGCTGAGTTGTGCCGGTTGCATGATGATGATTGGTGCCATTGACGATGCCAAGGATATCTCCCCCTGGATTCGGTTGAGCTTGCAGGCCCTCCTTATCCTGGTGCTCTGCCTCTCGACCAATATCAGCCTTCATCAGTTTGGTGATGTGCTGGGGGTCGGAAATCTCACCATCCCATTTGTGGATCTGCTGGTCGCCATAGTCGCGGTCTGCGCCGCCATCAATGCTTATAACATGATGGATGGCATTGACGGGCTTGCTGGCAGCATGGCTGGCATCTCGCTGATCGGGCTCTCCATCCTGTTTACCGACACCATGCCTGACATGGCCCAGCTCTGCTTGATCATCACCATTGCTCTAGCGCCATATCTGCTGGTCAATCTCACAATTCCTCCTTTCAAACGAAAGATATTCCTGGGGGATGCAGGCTCCATGTTCCTCGGCTTTATCATCGGCTATCTGGTGCTGTTTGGTTCACAACATAATGACCTGCAACCTGCATTTCGCCCTGTCACCGCACTCTGGCTGATCGGCCTGCCGTTGATGGACATGGTGGGCATCATGATCCGTCGTATTCGTAAAGGCCAATCCCCCTTGCGCCCAGATCGTAATCACCTGCACCATATTCTGCTTCATGCCGGCTTTACCTCCCGCGAAGCTCTGCTATTGATCGTGGTTGCCAATCTGGGCATCGTCTTCTTCGGCATTGTTTCCGAACAAGCCCAACTGCCTGAATGGCTGATGATGGCACTTTATCTGTTGCTGTTTGCTGCTTATTCCTACTGCTTGACACATGCTTGGAAGTTGGGACGTTGGATCAAGGGGAACAAGGTGTCAGCAACTGATTCTGCTCGAATCAAAAAAAGTTAATCTATCCGCAGCAACTTTCTATTTATAACGTTGTAAGTAGGCTTTGAATGAAAATTCTCGTTACCGGTGGCGCAGGCTTTATCGGCTCTGCCGTGGTGCGCCATATCATCCGTGATACCCAGGATGCCGTTATCAACCTCGATAAACTCACCTATGCAGGCAACCTGGAATCCCTGGCTGATGTATCGTCAAGCGATCGTTATGCGTTTGAGCAGGTAGATATCTGCAATCGCGCAGAGCTGGATCGGGTGTTTGCTACCCATCAACCGGATGCCGTGATGCACTTGGCCGCCGAGAGTCACGTTGATCGCTCTATCACAGGCCCCGCCGACTTCATCGAGACCAATATCGTCGGCACCTATATGATGCTGGAAGCGGCCCGCGCCTATTGGAACGGTCTGGACGAGGCGCGCAAGACGGCCTTCCGCTTCCACCATATTTCCACCGACGAGGTGTATGGCGATCTGCCACATCCGGATGAAGCGTCTGCTGGTGAACCCTTGCCACTCTTCACTGAAACGACGTCCTACGCCCCCAGCAGCCCCTATTCTGCCTCCAAGGCTTCCAGTGACCATCTGGTGCGCGCCTGGCGCCGTACCTACGGCATGCCCACCATCGTCACCAACTGCTCGAACAACTACGGCCCGTACCACTTCCCCGAGAAACTGATCCCGTTGGTGATCCTCAATGCGTTGGATGGCAAGCCGCTGCCGGTCTATGGCAAGGGCGACCAAATTCGCGATTGGCTCTATGTGGAAGACCACGCACGCGCGCTCTACAAGGTGGTGACCACGGGCTTGGTCGGGGAGACCTACAACATCGGCGGTCATAACGAGAAGCAGAATCTGGAGGTGGTACACACCATCTGCGATCTGCTGGACGAGATGGTGCCGAAGGCGGGCTCTTATCGTGAGCAAATCACCTATGTGGCGGATCGCCCTGGCCATGATCGCCGTTATGCCATCGATGCCAGCAAGATGAGCAGTGAGCTCGCATGGCAGCCGCAAGAAACTTTCGAATCTGGCATTCGCAAAACTGTGCAGTGGTATCTGGATAACCAACAGTGGGTCAACAACGTCAAGAGCGGTGCCTACCAATCCTGGATTGAGCAGAATTACGGGGAGCGTGCCTGATGCATATTCTGCTGTTTGGCAAAAACGGTCAGGTCGGTTGGGAGCTGCAGCGTGCACTCGCACCGCTGGGCCACATCACTGCCGTTGATTTTGACTCCACCGATTATTGTGGCGATTTCAGCAACCCGGCAGGGGTGGCCGACACGGTACGTCTTGTCAAGCCGGACGTGATTGTCAACGCCGCAGCCCACACCGCAGTCGACAAGGCGGAGAGTGAGCGGGAATTTGCCGAGCTGCTCAACGCGACCAGTGTGGCGGCGATCGCCAAAGAAGCGGAAGCATTGGGTGCCTGGCTGGTGCATTACTCCACCGACTATGTGTTCGATGGCAGCGGTGAGCGCCCCTGGGTGGAAACCGATGCAACTGCACCGCTCAACGTCTACGGTGAAACCAAGTTGGCAGGGGAACAGGGGGCGGCTCTCTGCGCTCGTCACCTGATCTTCCGCACCAGCTGGGTCTACGCCGCCCGTGGAGCCAACTTTGCCAAGACAATGCTGCGCTTTGGCAAAGAGCGTAGCGAGATGTCAGTCATCAATGACCAGTTCGGCGCTCCGACCGGTGCCGAGTTGCTGGCCGATTGCACTGCCCATGCTCTCCGCGTGGCGCAGTGCAAACCCGAGGTCGCCGGGCTGTACCATCTGATTGCCTCTGGTACAACAACATGGTTTGACTACGCCCAGCTGGTGTTTGCCAAAGCCAGAGAAGCCGGCGTTGAACTGGCTGTGACACAGCTCAATGCGGTGCCGACCAGTGCCTTCCCGACCCCGGCCAAACGCCCCCATAACTCCCGCCTTGATACTGGTAAATTCCAGCGCACCTTCGATCTGGTGCTGCCGGACTGGACAGTCGGTGTGGAGCGGATGTTGACCGAGATCCTCGGCAAGTAAATCACTGGCCAGAGATGTAGTGACTGCCTCCCTGGCTGGCAGGGATAAAACAGGAAGGTGTGGCCGCAAGCCACCTTTTTCTTTTGCAATTTAAAAATAAGAAACAAGCATCATGACCAAACGTAAAGGCATTATTCTGGCCGGTGGTTCTGGCACCCGTCTCTATCCGGTGACCATGGCGGTGAGCAAGCAGCTGCTGCCCATCTATGATAAGCCGATGATCTACTACCCGCTCAGCACCCTGATGCTGGCGGGGATTCGCGATATTTTGATCATCAGCACGCCGCAAGATACTCCCCGCTTTGAGCAACTACTGGGTGACGGTAGCCAGTGGGGCCTGAATTTGCAGTATAAGGTGCAGCCAAGTCCGGACGGGTTGGCACAAGCCTTTATTCTGGGTGAAGAGTTTATCGGGTCAGACCCCTGTGCGCTGGTGCTGGGGGACAACATCTTCTA
>NZ_JBFODF010000048.1:0-13621 GCF_040908165.1 Aeromonas sp. R6-1 | reverse complement strand
AACTGCTGGGATACTCAGTTCATTATGCTCAAGAACATCAGCCCAATCTGACCCGTGCTGGGATTGGCGAACATAATGCCTTTGCGTTGACCTGTCGATTGGATGCTGGTGTTCCCTGGCATTGCTGGGCCCAGCGTCTGTGACCTAATAGGAGCCTTGTGCTGCATCTTGAGTGTCCTGTCCTGCGTATGGGGTTGGTAGTGCATATTCCTTGGAGGAATGAGCCATGAACAATTCCAGAAACAAAGCTGAAGTTATCCTTGGTGTAGACACCCATCTGGATACCCATGTTGGGGTTTTGCTTAATGCACAAGGACACCAGTTGGGATGCTTGATGGTCACGACCAATATCAGCGGATATGAGAGACTCGTGACCTGGGCAAACTCTTTCGGGTGCTTGAAGAGAGCAGGCGTTGAAGGCACAGGCACGTATGGTGCTGGCTTGGCCAGTGTACTGCGCAAGCACGGTATCGAAGTGTTCGAAGTTAATCGCCCTGACCGCTCCAAACGCAGGCTCCAGGGGAAATCGGATCCTACTGATGCTGAAAGTGCAGCGAGATCCGTTCTTTCCGGTAGTGCTAACGCGATAGCAAAGACCCAGTCAGGCGCGGCAGAAATGATGCGAGTGGTATCAGTAGCCAGACGCAGCGCCGTCAAAGCCAAAACGCAGGCAATGAATCAACTCAGAGCATTGCTTGTCAGTGCCCCCCAGGATGTTCGTGAACGACTCTGGAAAAGTAAGCCCGCTGACTGTGCAAAGGGATGCGCACGAGTGAGGTCATTGGGTACAACTGAACTCCTGCATACGTTAACGACTACCCTGTGTCTGCTGGCCAAGCGTTGGCTGCTATTGGCAGACGAAGTTGAAAAACTTGATGCCATGTTGGATGCCTTGACCCATCAACATGCTCGTCGTCTGCGCGAGCAATTTGGCGTCGGCCCTCAAACCGCAGCGGTGCTGCTTTCAACGGCTGGCGATAACCCGGAACGGTTAAGAAATGAAGCATCGCTTGCGGCACTTTGTGGGGTTAACCCTTTACCCGCATCCTCGGGAAAGACCGTACGACATCGCTTAAACCGAGGCGGTAACCGTGCCGCAAATAATGCGTTATGGACGATTGCAATGGTCCGGATGCGGGGAGATCCACAAACCCAATCTTACGTCGCACGACGTGGCGCCCAAGGGTTATCTTCGAAAGAGATCCAGCGTTGTTTGAAACGCTATATCGTCAGGGAACTCTACCCTTTGATCTTGGCCGATTTAGCTGACTCAGCGCGAGCCTGTTGACATAGGAGCGTCAACGCGCCGATGGAGCGGCTGTTCAGGAGCCTCAAGACGGAATGGCTTCCGACCATGGGGTACATGAGCCTGCGGGAAGCCAAGCGGGATATCAGCTATTACCTAATGGATTACTACAACTGGCGGCGCCCGCATCAACACAATGATGGGATACCGCCAGCAGAGGCCGAAAATCGGCTTAACTGTGTGTCCGGATTTAGTTGACCACTACAGTCATAAACTCATCTTGATGGCACTTCGTGCTTCATTGGAGTAAGAAGTTGCGCAAAATCCATTGCAAATCGTTGTTTTAACTAGCTAACTATATAGCTCAGCATCGCCTGTGGCACCCCATCATCGGGGTTCTCCTGCATCCCGTCACCGCCTTCCAAGGGCGGCAAGCGACACACCGAGCACCGACATCAGCGCCAATGCAACGACCGGAGTCAATACCGCAAGCGGTGCGCGTTCGACATAAGGCAACGCTTCCGAGAGGAGTATGCCCCACTCCGGAGAGGGGGGACGTTGCCCTAGACCGAGGAAACCGAGGGCTGCCAGAGCCAGCGCATTGCCCGGTAGACGCAACATCGCGTGTTGAAGCACCGGGACGAAGACGGCGGGAAGGATGGATCGGGGGATGAGCCGGAGGGGGCCAACGCCCAGAATAGGCGCGATCTGTACATGGGACTGCGCCCGCGCCTCCAGCACCAGTGCCGATGTGTGGGCTGCGAGCGGCGCCCAAGCCACGGAGGCGACCGCGATCATGGCACCGCTGGCGCTCGGTCCCATGGCTGCCACAACGACCAGCGCGGCAATGGTGGGAGGCGTCGCCTTGGTGATCTCAATGAGGCCGATCGCCAGTCGCGGCATCAATCCCATCCCCATGCCGATGAGCAGGGCAAGCAGCGTGACAATCACCGCCATGCCGATGGTTGACATAGCCCCATGAGCCACACGCGCCAGCACATCGCGGCCCATCGCATCGGCACCAAGCGGCAGCGAGAGGCTGGGCGCCTGCAGTCGGATGAAATCCGAGGCGAAGGGGTCGCGGGACAGGCCAACGGCAACCAGTGTCAGAATGACCAGTAACACCGCGACGGGAACCAGCCACAGCCGGCGGCTCGCCGGGACATGCTCCCGCTGCGGCACCGGCAGAGCGCCCATCTGCAATGCCCTGCCCAAGAGCAAAGCCCGGATCAGGTTTGCCACGACGCCGATGGCTAGCGCGTTCAATAGCAAGATCAGGATCCCCGCCTGTAACGCGGGCAGATCCTGAGCCGCAGCCGCGCCCAGCACCGCGCGCCCGAGGCCCGGAATGGAAAACACCTGCTCGACGGCAATCGCACCGCCGGTCATCGCGACGACGATCATCCCCATCTGTGGCATCAGAGCGGGCAGGCTGCGGCGCAGCACCGCGATCCCGATCTGCCATCGCGAGAACCCCGCCATTGCCCAGGTCGCAATCCAGCGTTCCTGAAAGGTCGCGGCGATCGCATTGGTCAGAAGCCTCCCCAGAAGGCCTCCCCCCGGGAGGCCCAGTGCCAGCGCGGGCAATACCATATATTCCGCCCCCAGCCAGCCGTAGGGAGGCAGCCAGTGCAGCCAGACAGAGAACACTATCAGCAGCAGCGCAGACAGCATGAACTCCGGCAGCGCCGTCAGACAGGCGGCGATCGCGCCAGCACTGTGCGTGTCCCGTCCCATCAGGCCGCGTTTCAGCGTCGGCAGAGACAGTAACACAGCGACCAGCAGCGCCACCGTGAAGGCCGCGGCCATCAGGGATAACGACACGCTGAGCGCTTTCAGCATCCCAGGCAGCACCGGCGTGCCGGAAATCCAGGAGATGCCCCACTCCCCCTGGAGGATCCCCGTCAGCCAGTCGCGCAGATGCGCGAACGGACCGGCAGCCAGCCCGAGCTTCTCGCGCAGCGCAGCCAAGGCTTCGGGCGTCGGATCCAGCTCACCCATTCGCGCGCGCAGTATGCTCGCCGCCGGGTCGCGCCCCGAAATCCACGGCAGCATGCCGATAAGGCCCATCACCGCGCAGAGCGTCACCCCGCGCGAGAGCGCGGGGGTCAGCTTGTTGAGGAGAGGTCTCATTTCGTCAGTGTCGTGAATTCGGTGACGAGCCTGCGTTCGCGCGGATCGCGCTCAGCATGGGCTACGCCCTGCTGTTCGCCTTGCATCACCCGTTCATGCAGCAGCGGGATTGCGCCATCGGTGGCAAGGATCGCGGCTTCGGCATCGATGATCGCCTGACGACGCTCCGGCCCAGGGGCTGAGGCAGCGGCCTTGTCTAGGGCGGCATCGACCGCCGGATCGCAGAGCTGGCCGATGTTGAACGAGCCCTTGCAGGAGAAGTCGGCGACCATGTAAGCCACCGGATCACCGGAGTCGAGCACGGTCGCCCGCGACAGGATGAAGATGTCGAAGGCCCCAGCCAGCGCATCCGCCTCGATATGCGCATATTCGCGCACATCCTGTTCAACCGTGAATCCAGCCTTGGTCAACGCCTGTGCGACCAGCACCGCGACCTCTGGCAGTTCCGCACGGTCGGTGAAGGTGCCGATGGTTATCTTTTCGCCCTTGGGCGTCTTGGCGGCAACATGTTTCACTGGCTTGCGCAACCCATCCGCCCAGGGCAGCGCAGGGCCCAGCAGCCCACGAGCCTCGTCAGCGCGCCCCTCATAGACGGTGCGGACAATGGCGGCCGGATCCACCGCCTCGCGGACGGCGGCACGCAGAGCCGGATCGGCCAGCGGACCCTTCTTGGAATTCACATAGAGGGTATTGGTGCGCGGCATCGGCACTTCATGGATCTTACTGGGATCGATCAGTGCGGCTTGACTGACCGGGACCGCTTCCACGATATCCGCAGTACCAGTACGCAAGGCCGCCCCGCGTGCGGTGCCATCCCCCACATAGTCGGCATCGATCCCCGCTAGCTTCGCCCGCTCGCCCCAGTAGCCATCGAACCGGTCGAGACGGGCACTGGTCACGCCATCGATCACTTTTAGTTCAAACGGCCCCGTCCCCGCACTGGTCGGCACCACGGTGCCATCGGCCTGATAGGCGCGCTCGGCCAGAATGGCCAATTGAGGGCTCGACAATCGGTTTGGCAGCAGCGGATCGGCCACGGCGGTGCGCACGATCACCGCATCGCCATCGACTTCTGTCGTCAACTTGACCCCGTTCAGGATGCGTGGCTTGGGCACAGCCTTATCCGCAAATGCCAGCGCGGCAGCGACGCGAGCGGGAGTGAGCACTGTTCCATCGTGGAACTTCACCCCCTTTCTGATCACGAAGCGCCAGCTCAGGTCATCGACCCGGCTCCATGCCGTCGCTAGAAAGGGTTGGGGTTCACCATCGGCATTCAGGCGGATCAGCGTTTCAGCCATCGACCACCGGGACAGTTTGAACGCATCATCGGAGAGCGGGTTCAGCCCCGAGCGCGGAGGCTGCAGATGCGCGATATGGATACGCGGATCATCCGCATTGGCCGTGCCAGTCAGCGTCAAGCCGACAAGTGCGGCAGCAAGGGTCATAGCAAGTTTCATCATCAGTCCTTTGGTTCAGGTTACAGTCGTCATCGGAGGTGCGGCATTCAGAAGCTCGCGAGTATGTGGATGGCTGGCATGGGTCAGCAGATGGAGGATCTGGCTATCCTCGACGATCTGCCCGCGTCTCATCACCATTCCGCGCTGGCACAGACCTGCAATGATTGAAATGTCATGAGACACCATGAGCAGACCGGTGCCGTAGGTATCGGACAGATGTCGCAGCACATCGATCACCTGGGCGCGGATCCTCATGTCGAGCCCACTGACCGGCTCGTCCATCAACATAAAGGCGGGTCGGGGCGCGATGGCGCGAGCGATGGCCACGCGCTGCGCCTGACCACCAGAAAGCTGCTCCGGGCGACGTAACAGATAGCGGTGATCAAGTCCGACGCTTTCCAGTGCCTCCATCGCTCGCATGAGCGGATCGCATTCGACCTGCAACCGCAACAGGGGCTCTGTCACCAGCTGTGCGACTGTCATCCGTGGTTCCAGCGAGGCGACCGGATCCTGCGGCACGTATTGCACGATCCTGCGATACCAGCGCAGGGCATCAACAGAGCCGGGCATAACCGGCCGACCATTGCACAGGATGCGCCCCGCCTGTGGCCGTTCCTGCGCAAGCAGACATCGCAACAAGGTGGATTTGCCGGATCCCGACATGCCGATCAATCCGACCCGCTCTCCTCTGGCCAGATCGAAAGAGATATCGATGAGCGCGGGCTTCATGGTGGTGCGACCGATGAAGCGACGCTCGCTCGGGAAGCTCAGCCCCAACCCTCTGATCGAAAAGAACGGAGCCGTCATGCGTAAAGCCTCTCGCAGTCAATGCCACAACGTGCCGCAGACACGATCAGGCTGCGCGTATAGTCATGCTCGGGCGCGGTAAGGATCCGCGCGATCGGGGCCTCCTCGACGATCTGTCCAGCGCGGATCACCAGTGCGCGGTCGCACAGATGTGCGGCTGCATGCAGATCGTGGGTAATGAAGAGCAGCGCAGGGCCTTCAGGCGCGGCACTCACCTGCCGTAGCAGCGTCAGGATCTGCGCCTGTGTCACCACATCCAGCGCCGACGTCGGCTCATCCGCGATAATGACGGACGCTTGGGAAGCCAGCGCGATGGCGATGCAGACACGTTGCCGCTGACCGCCAGACAGTTCTGGGGATGAGCGGCTGGCGATCTGCGGATCGTCCAGACCGACCTTGGCCAGCAGAGTCAACGCCTCTGCCCGCGCCGCTGTATGGCTTCGGCCGTTACGTAGCAGCGGCTGCTCAAGCTGATGACCGATCGTGACCAATGGATTGAGAGCCGCGAGCGTGTCCTGCATGATCATGGCAGGGCGAGTCTGCGCAGAGCGCGCCAGGGCGGACACGCCGGTGACCTCGATCCCGTTGACATGGATCGAACCGGTCACTTGGGCCTGAACAGGCTGAAGCCCCAGAACAGCCCGAGCGGTCATTGACTTACCCGAACCTGATTCGCCCAGCATCGCGACCCGTTCACCTTGCGACAGGCTGAAGCTGATGCCGCCAAGGATGGACTGATCTGAGAGGGCCACACAGAGCTTTTTGACAGAGAGGACTGGAGCTATAGACATAAAACTCAAGGGAGATGAGGGGTTAAGCAAAAAAAGTATATTATAACATACCAAAAAGTATCAATTCATAGTCACGAAGATTGGCGTTGATTCTGATTATCTGAGTTTGGGAGGGCTGGCTGTATCGTGTATGAGTACTTGGTCGACGTATCTCTCATATGGGCAAAGTCGTGACCAAAGCTGCTAGGGCACTCGCGTATTCGACGGTGAATCAAATCCACAAGGCATCTTCAAGCAGAGCAACATAACTCCTGCCATCACCACTATAATCAAGTCTCATCAACACCCCATTAATTCCTTTACTATCAGCATATTAGTCCTCCGAAAAACTGGGGTGCTAATAAGTAGAATTTTCCCATTCTTTTAATGTAGGAGGTTCTACATGAAAACATCACAACTGAGCGATACCCAGATCATCGCCATCTCAAATTTTCTTAACTGGCTTGCATTACCCCTTTAACCACTTTTGTAGATGACAGATGAGCAAATCAGAGTATTGACAACTCTTGCAACTGATATGTTATAACATAACGAACCGGATAAAGGAGCATCAATAGATTAGCTGCCATGTCAATGACCGAGAACCAAGAGCGTGTGCTCGTCGCACTTCAGCAAGCGCAACAAGCGCTAGGTGCATATGACTTGCTCGAACGGCTACGCAGACCGGGATTCAGCTCACCAACCCAAATCTATCGCGCGCTGGATCAACTGATACAACATGGTTTGGTTTATCGACTGGAAACGCTGAACGCCTATATATCCTGTTCTCCTCTCGGAGATTGCAGATCCCGCTCCAGAGCCTTCGCCATCTGTGACTCCTGTGGCCAAGTCAATGAACTCTTGGCTGACGATCTCACCCACCACATACAGCAAGGGGCTAACAGACTCGGCTTTGCGTTAGGCCGCGTCGCGCTCGAGATTCACGGTCAATGTGCCACCTGCACCCGCCTGGCACAGTTTGGCCGTTGAAGGTAACACGACTCATGGAGTATCCGTTTATGACTATCAATGCTGGCGCCATGACTTCGGCTCGACCGAAGAGACTACCCGTGACGGTCCTGTCCGGTTTTCTGGGGGCAGGCAAAACTACCTTGCTCAACCACATCCTCAACAACCGTGAGGGTCGTCGCGTGGCCGTCATCGTCAACGATATGAGCGAGGTCAATATCGATGCTTCTCTGGTTCGCGATGGCGGCGCTCAATTATCTCGTACCGATGAGAAACTGATCGAGATGAGCAACGGCTGCATTTGCTGCACCTTGCGTGAAGATCTCCTGCTAGAAGTGGATCGACTTGCCAGGGAGGAGCGCTTCGATCAGCTTGTTATCGAATCGACGGGGATCTCCGAGCCGCTCCCCGTGGCCGAGACCTTCACCTTTGAGGGGGAAGATGGCCGCAGTCTGGGTGATGTGGCGTGTCTCGACACTATGGTGACTGTCGTCGATGCCTATAACTTCTTACGTGATTACGGCTCGCAAGACAGCCTGAACGCGCGTGGTGAGTCACTGGGCGATGATGATCAGCGTACTGTCGTGGATTTGCTTATCGACCAGATCGAATTCTGCGACGTATTAGTGCTCAACAAGGTTGACCTCATCACAACCATTGAGCGTGAACGGCTGATGGCAATCCTGCGCAGCTTGAACCCACGTGCCCATATCGAGATAGCCGAATTCGGCAAGGTTCCCCTCGAGCGAGTGCTAGATACCGGCCTGTTTGATTTCGAGCAAGCATCAAGGGCGCCGGGTTGGCTACAGGAACTGCGTGGTATGCACATACCGGAAACCGAGGAATACGGTATCCGGAACTTCGTTTATCACGCACGACGGCCGTTCCATCCCCAACGTTTCTTCGCCCTGGTGGGGCGTGAATGGCCCGGCGTCGTTCGCTCCAAGGGATTCTTCTGGCTAGCCACTCATCCAACCTTGGCTGGCAATTGGTCGCAAGCTGGGGCAGTTGCTCGGCACGGTGTAGCGGGTTACTGGTGGGCGGCGATACCTGCCGAGCGCTGGCCGCAAGACCCTGACTCCGTTGCGCTGATCCGTCACAAATGGGATGACCTGGTGGGGGATGCCCGCCAGGAAATGGTGTTTATCGGAATCGACATGAACGAGGCAGAGTTACGGGCACAGTTTGACGCCTGCCTACTGACCGATCAAGAAATGGCGCAAGGCCCCCAGATATGGACTACTTGGCACAACCCGTTTCCCGGGTGGGAAGTCGCGACAAGTGGAGTAATGCCATGACTAAAGAAGAGCTGCTCCAACAGCCCGACAAGGCCTACATGAACGCTGAGCAACAGGCGTTCTTTCGCGAGTTGCTGCTGAAGCAACGACGTGAGTTGCAGGAGCGCATTCAAGAGGAGTTCGATGGTTTGCGCAGGTACGACATCAGTGGCGACCCTGCCGATATCGGTAGCACAGAAGAACAACGTCAGGCACACCTGCGCTTGCTGGAGCGAGAAAAGAAGCTGCTCAACAAGATTGAGCACGCACTCCAGCTATTGACCTGCGGCGAATACGGCTGGTGTCAGGAAACCGGTGAGCCCATCGGTCTTCCTCGGCTGCTGTTGCGGCCTACCGCCACTATGAGCTTCGAGGCCAAAGAGCGACAAGAACGTCTCGAGAAACACTTGCGCCAATACTGACCACCATGATGCATCATCATGACCACACATACAGAACAAGGATATCCCGCGTAATGAATACTGCACTGCCCGATGTCTCACTCACTGAGGTTGCATTGAGGCCAAGCACTCTGGAATGGGTTGGGATGCAGGGTATCGACCTGCCCATTCTCCTCGATGAACCCAACTATCGTCGCTCAGTGCATGCTCGTGCCGATGTCCAGGTCGATCTGCCGTCTCCCCATATCAAGGGTATTCACATGTCCCGCCTGTACCGACCGCAGGATGAGCTGGGCGACAGCGAAGGGCTATCTCCCGCTCGCTTGCATCAGCTATTGCAGGCGATGATCGCCAGTCATCAGGACTGCGATAGCCGTCATGCGCGAATACGACTTCGCTTTAATTTGCTGGTGCGACGACCGGCGCTTGTCAGCGAACACCTCGCTGGTTGGAAAGCCTATCCAGTATGCCTCAACGCCACCCTGATACGGGGGGTCTTGACGCTGCGTCTGCGAGTCACTGTCACCTACTCATCAACCTGTCCCTGCTCGGCGGCCTTGTCGCGGCAATTGATCGAGGACGGCTTCCTGAAGCAGTTTGCCACTCAGGAGCACGTGGACGTGGTGAGCGTCGCCGAGTGGCTACGCCAGCACTCAACCCTGGCCACGCCGCACAGTCAGCGCAGTAAAGCTGAGATCAGTATAGAGTTGGCAAGCGACGCCCCGGACTTTGGCCTGTTGGCGTTGATCGATCGCGTTGAACAAGCGGTGGGTACGCCGGTTCAGACGGCAGTCAAACGGGCCGATGAACAGGCCTTCGCCGCACTAAACGGTCAGAATCTGATGTTCGTCGAAGATGCGACCAGGCGGCTCAAGGCTGCGCTGGACGGTCACTATCTCAATCCTGGTGTCCACGTTCGGCATCTAGAGAGCCTGCATGCCCACGACGCCGTGGCGTGGGCCGCCCCCCATGGCGATGCGGTGGTTGCGTGATGCACAGTTCCTCCAATCTGATCCCCGTCACCCTGTTGACCGGTTTTCTGGGCAGCGGCAAGACGACGCTGCTCAACCATCTGGTACGTCAACCTGAGTTATCCGATGCTCTAGTCATCATCAACGAGTTTGGCGAGATGGCACTGGATCACCTTCTGGTCGCCCACAGCACAGAAAATGTGGTGATGGAGATGAACAGTGGCTGCGTGTGCTGCACCATTCGCGGCGACTTGGTCAAGACACTGCGGGATATCGCCTGGCGCTTTACACGTAATGGGCAACAGCAATTTCGTCGCGTGTTGATTGAGACCACAGGGCTAGCCGATCCCGCCCCCATTGTTCACACACTGATGACCCATCCGCAGATTGCGCCGCACTACCGGCTCGATGGCATAGTAACGGCCATCGACCTTGCCACCGGCATGCACACCCTCAATGAGCATCAGGAAGCGGTCAAACAAGCGGCCATGGCAGACACATTACTGCTGACTAAGTCCGATCTGGTGACGGATGAGCAGCGGGATGCAGTACTGGATCGCCTCCATCAACTCAATCCGGCCGCACCGTGCTGGCTAGTGCGTGGCGGCGAGATAGCAGCACATAAGCTGCTCGACCTGGGGCTCTTCAGCTCAAGCGGCAAAGCTGCTGACGTTGCTCGCTGGCTCAAAGAAGAGGCCTACACCGGGACAGTGTTCCGGCCAGCCACTCTCCAGAAGGCAGCGGGACCCGCAGTCTTGGGATTCAAGACAACCCATGACCATCTTGCGGACACGCCCGTTCACGATGTGAATCGGCATAACGATCACATTCACGCTTTCTGTTTCGCCGTTGAAGAACCTGTCCGGGAAGAAACCCTGGCTGTCTGGCTGGGGCTACTGATGAGATTCGTTGGCAGCAACATATTGCGTGTTAAAGGGATCATCAATGTCGATGGCCAAGAACAGCCCATCGTCTTGCATGGTGTACAACACATTTTTCATCCCCCAGTGCCATTGCCGGCCTGGCCGAGTGACGATCGACGCTCACGCCTAGTGTTCATTACCCGAGATGTGGATAGGGACGTGATTGAACAGACCTTCCAGATGTTCCAGCAAGCATTGTCACCTGCCAGGGATGCCACATGACCTCCTCTATCCGTCTCTACAATACACTCCTGCGTGGCAAGATGCCCCTGCGTACCCAACAACCCGACCGGGTGAGCATGTATGTGTGTGGCCCCACGGTCTACAACTACGCCCACATCGGTAACGCGCGGCCTGCCGTAGTGTTTGACGTGCTCTCGAGGTTGCTACGCCAGCACTACCCACAAGTAGTGTACGTACGTAACTTTACTGACGTGGACGACAAGATCAACGCGGCAGCCAGTGCTGCGGGCCTGCCCATCAATGCTATTACCGATCGCTACATCAATGCCTACCATGAGGATATGCTCGCGCTCGGCGTGTTGATACCCGACTTGGAGCCGCGCGTCACCGAACATATTCCCGCCATCATCGAACTGGTTCAGACCCTGATCGAGAAAGGCCATGCCTATGTAGAACAGGGGCATGTGTTGTTCCATGTCCCGTCCTATTCTGAGTATGGACAGCTTTCAGGCCGACGCACCGAGGACATGATCGCCGGGGCCCGTGTGGAGGTTGCGCCCTACAAGCGCAACCCCATGGACTTCGTACTATGGAAGCCTTCGATACCCGACCTGCCGGGCTGGGACAGCCCCTGGGGCCGGGGACGCCCGGGCTGGCATGTCGAATGTTCCGCCATAATTGGCCAGCACCTTGGTCACACCATCGATATCCATGGTGGCGGGCAGGATCTGATCTTCCCGCACCACGAGAACGAAATTGCTCAGGGTACCTGCGCGCACGGTACCCCGTATTGCAACACTTGGGTGCACAACAACTTCGTCACGGTGGATGGGCAGAAGATGTCCAAATCGCTCGGCAACGTGTTGCTGGTGCGCAATCTGCTGGCCGAGGCTCCAGGTGAAGCGATCCGCTTGGTACTTCTGTCCACCCACTACCGCAAGCCACTGGACTGGAACGTACAGCGTTTACAAAACGCACGTGAAACCTTGCTCAAGTACTACGAAGCCCTGGCCAGATTCGAGCACCTGGACGAGCCGCCACTGACCGCCCCCGACACAGAGGTGCTAGAGGCGCTGCGTAACGACCTCAATGTCCCTGGAGCACTGGCGCGGCTACACGTGCTGCTGACGCAGTTGAACCATGCGGGCACGGACGCTCAGCGCTTGCACGCCAAATCCGTGCTGCTGGCCTCTGCCGGAACCTTGAGGCTGTTGCAACAATCGCCACGAGTGGCTCTGGCTGCCTTGGAGACACGAGGACCGGCAACATCCTTTTTATCCGCGCCGCCCACCGATGACGCCCAGATCAAAATGCTGTTGGCTGAGCGCGAAGCGGCTCGTTTGAACCGGAACTTTGCCAAATCGGATGCATTGCGTGCCGAGCTGAAAGCGGTCGGTTTCATGGTGGAGGACACACCTCAAGGGCAAGTGCTTCGGCCCCTTACCAAGGAGTCGGCATGAAATGCTGACCGACAAAACTGCTGGTGCGCAGCTATCAAGTATTCATCAGCCCGATGATCGGCCCACGTTGCCGCTTCCATCCCACGTGTTCTCAATACACCATCGAGGCATAGCAAGCCCACGGAACATTCAAGGGCTTAAAGCGCCTTGGTCATTGTCATCCGCTGCATCTAGGTGGTCACAACCCAATACCATCATGCACCGACAAGGCTGGGGGAAAGTATTGATCCTAACCGGCCAGCCGACCAAAAGGGAGTCTCTCGAAACTCACCAAGGGCGTCCGGAGAGAGGTGGTATCAACGATGAGACTCAATATGATTTCAATACATACCCGTGGCGAGATGGCGCGGAGCTATCCCAGCACGTTGGAGAGATAAAACATGACAGACAAAGCATTCACCGACCAGCAGCTGGTCGAGGCAATTCAACTGTGGTGCGACAACGTCGTCCGCATTGGTCAGGTCCATTCAGAAGGCGGCGACGTAGTGGCGGCAGCCACGCAGCTACTCAGTGACAACTACGCCTACGACCAGGGCAAGGTATTGTTCAAACCTACCCTGGCTTTCGGCCCACAGACCTATCGTCCTACCAAGGAAGGGGCCTTGGCTTACTTCATCGGTGGCAACCCCGACTTCCCGAACGACAAGGGGTTCAAACTCAAGCCTTGGGTGAACGTCTGGTTCAACAAACTCGACTACGTGCTCCATGGCGACCTTGCCATCGCGCAATGCAATGTGCACCTCGTTGGTGAGGATGACAGCCATATTTTTGTCAACAAAAGCTTTGTCTTTAAAATCTGCGATGATGGCAGGATCAGGATAGTTCTTCACCAGTCTTCGTTGCCGTTTCAACCGTGAACACAGTGAATCACCCTGGCTTCTTTAGACACCTTGTGTTTCTAATCGCCAGACAGTTTCCTTGCGAATTGGCAATTACATCCTCCAGCCCAAACTGTAATCCCCTAGGACTCGTCACTCTCGAACTCACCACGTAATGTCATCAAAAGTATAAAGGTCGCGCCTGC
>NZ_JBFODF010000047.1:0-38171 GCF_040908165.1 Aeromonas sp. R6-1 | reverse complement strand
TATGCCAGTTTCAGCCAAGCGCGGGGCATAACACATCAGGTGGTGTACAACCGTCGAGGTGAGCGAGTCATTGGGGCATACCACATCCAGCATGTGAACGGATATCACCGGCGGTTGAAGGAGTGGATGGAACGATTCCATGGAGTCGCAACCCACTACCTGAGGAATTATCTGGGCTGGCGCAGGATGCTGGAACGTTACGGCAGGGAGGTAAATACCAAGATGTGTTTGCATGAGGCGCTAGGGCACCCGATGCAACACGTAATTGGGACATAGCCATGAAAAAGGCCTCCCGCCGATGGCGGGAGGCCTGGTTCGGCACCGGGGCGCAATGGCCCTGGCGTGTGTCCAGCCTTACTGGGCGTTCAGGCTGTAGGCCAGGGTCTGGTCGTTGAAGCGCACCACATAGGCACCGACCACTGCCGTGGTGATGTCTGCCCCGGCCAGCTCGGCCACGCCATCCTTGTTGGTGTCGCCGTAGTTCTGGGTCCAGTCCCCCTTGACGTCGAACTTGAAGCGCTGGCCGCCGTTGCCATCACCGCTGCCGGTGAAGGTGACGCTGGCCTGCCAGAGGTGATCCCCGACCAGGGACATGGGGGTGGTGCCCCAGTTGTTGGTGGTGCCGCGAATCTTGAGGCTGGCGACATTCTTGGCATAGGTGACGCTCACCGGAGTCAGGCTGTATTGCAGGGTCTGATCGTTGAAACGTACCCGGTACTGGCCGATGACCGGGGTGAGGATGTCACTGCCGGTCAGTTCGGCCACGCCGTCCTTGTTGGTGTCGCCGTAGTTCTGGGTCCAGTCCCCCTTGACGTCGAACTTGAAGCGTTGGTTGGTCTGACCGTCGAAGGTGACCAGGGCTTCCCACTGATTGTCGGCGACCAGCGTCATGGCAAGGGAGCCCCAGGCATTGGGGGTGCCGCGGAAGTTCAGGGTGGGCAGTACGCTGGCGTAGGTGCCGTTGTCGTCGGTGACGGTCACGGTGGCGCTGGCACTGGCGGTCAACCCTTCTGCATCGGTCACGGTGACCGTCACGGTATGGGTACCCGGGGTATCGAACCGGACGGTCTCGGTGGCGGCGGTGCCCCCGCTGGACCAGCTGTAGCTCACCACGCCGCCGTCATCGCTGGAAGCGGAGGCGTCGAACACCACGCTCTCCCCCGCCTTGATACTGAGGGTCTTGGGGGAGAGGGCGGCGACCGGTGCCTGGTTGCTGGTGAGGGGGGTGACCGTGTAGCGCAGATCGCTCTCGCTCAGGGTGATGCGGTAGGTGCCCGCCCCGCTGACCAGGATATCCTTGCTGCTGCCCTTGTCGGCGATGCCATCCCCTTCGTTGTCGCCGTAGTTCTCGGCCCAGTTGCCGAAGACGTCGAACTTGAAGCGCTGGGCACCGGTGGCGTCACCGTTGCCGGTCAGGGTGAGGGTGGCGGACCAGACACGGTTGGCATCGACGGTCATGGGGGTGTTGCCCCAGGCGTTGTGGGTACCGCGCAGGTTCATGCTGCTGAACTTGTTGCCCGGCAGGACGGAACCGCCGCAGGGGCTGGCCTTGGTGCAACCGGCGATGATGGCGGCCGCCTTCATGCCGGGGACGTTCAGGCTGGCCTTGCCGCTGCCGTCGACGGTGACATAACCGCCGCTGCAGTAGTCATTGCCCCCCAGGAGGTTGCAGTACTCGCCGGCCGGCAGGCCGGTCTGCACCGAGGCCACCAGGCTGCCGCTCTCGTTGTTGATGGCGACGAAGCCCTTGTCACCGCGGCTGAAGGCGATCTGGTTGTTGCCGTTGTCCCACCAGTTGCTGACGGGCTGGCCTTCGGTCCGGTTGTGGAACAGGGCCATGTTCATGATGGTCGGTCGGCGCTGTTCGCAGTTCCACTGGCTGTCCGTGCAGGGCGTGCTGCCCGGCGCCCCCTTGTCGGTTTCATAGGTGCCCATGTTTTCAAAGCGATAGCCCGACATCACCTGCTTCCAGCCATAGGGCCAGGCCATCATGAAGGTGTTGGCCAGATCGTAGCGGGCACCGCTCATGAAGGTGAGCATGCCGCCACCGCCGTGGCCGCGTTCGCGGTCGTGGTTGACCACGAAGACGAAGGCCTTGTTGGAGGGGAGCAGGCCCCAGCTCTCGCCCAGGGTTTTGAGGTTCTTGATCTGGCCGTTGAAGTTGGCGGCGAGATCGGTGCCGTATTTGAAGTCGGTGACGGTGTCGATGTAGGTGTAGCGGCCCGGCTGAATGTCGGGGGACTCCCCGCCTGCGCCGATCACCTCCAGGTAGGCCCTGGGGCTGCCTGCCTTGTCGAGGATGGCCTTCACATCGGCCGGCGCCATGTGCTTGGCCGCATCGATGCGAAAGCCCGCCACGCCCCAGCCGAGCAGGGTCTTCATGTAGGTGGCGATCTGATCCTGGACGTAGGATGAGCCGGTATTGAGGTCCGGCATGCCGTAGAGGGCGCCGTTCCAGACGTTGTTGCTGTCACCGTAGTTGGTGATGTCGCCGCTGTGATGGAAGTCGTTGTAGCCGAACTGGGGATATTGGTATTGCCCCGAGTTGTAGCTGCCGCCGCCGGTGGCGGTGCCCGAACCCGATGCCAGCTGGTTGAAGACGGCGTCGGCATAGACCTTGACCCCGGCCGCGTTGCAGCGGGCGATCATGCTCCTGAGCTCTGCCTCGCTACCGCCGAAGCTGTTGAAATTCTTGAAGCTGACCGGTTGATAGACGGTCCACCAGACCTGGCTGCCCTGCTTGTGCTCGGCGGGTGGGGTGATCTGGACGCCACCGAACCCCTTGGGCCCGAGCACGGTCTCGCACTCGTTGGCGATGTCGTTGAACTTCCATTGGAACAGGTGAACCATGACTCCTTCGGCGCTGGCAGTGTGGCTGAAAGAGCCGAGTGCCGCCGCCAGCAGGGCGGTTCGAAACAGTGTGTTGTGCATGACGATTTTCCCTTCGATCTTGTTATTGACGTATCACTGTCGTGTAGTCGAACGGACAACAAACAACCTCGTTCAGCTCCGTAGCATTCATGAAATCGATGTGGTTGAAAATCGAACAGGCTGAATTAATTAAGAAATGTGAATGAAAATGCTTTCATGCCATTCGGTGGCAGCAGGAGGGGGCAGAGGGGGGCAGATCGGTGCGAGATCCCGTCAAGCAGGTAGCGAAGGGGATGAACAGGGGCCCCGCAGGGCCCCGTGAACGTTCAGACGTTGGGTTCCTGCTGCCCGGCACTGGCCCGGGCACGACGCCCTGGCAGCATGCGGGTGACCAGGTTGCTGCGCTGGCGCCAGGAGGTGTAGGCGATGGCGCACAGGTGCAGGGCGATCATGCCCTGGAGTGCCCAGGTGCACCACTCGTGCCAGTCGTCCGCCCCCAGATCGAAGCCGGTCTCGGTGTTCTGGAACCAGCCGGTCCCTGCGGTGGCGAGTACCAGCAGCCAGAGTGCCCAGACCGCCAGCTTGCCGCTGCCGTGATGGCCAGGGGTGGGCGGGGTCCGTTCGCGCAGGGCGTCGGCCTGATGGCGAAAATCCTCCCGGCTCGGGATGAGGGCGCGCAGGCGGGCGTGGCCGCGAGCGAAGGTGAGCCCCCACAGCAGGCGTATGCCGATGAGCACCATGACGGCGTATCCCATCCGCTCGTGCCACTCCTCGCCCGCCTCGTTGAGCCAGAGGTTGCCGATACAGATGGCCGCCACACCCCAGTGGGTGAGGCGCACCAGAGGATCCCAGTGGAAGGGATCAGCCTTTCTGCTTGGCATATTTGTGGTACTCCTTCTTCAGGTCGTTGACCTTGGCCAGGTGCTCGCGCGCCTTGGCTTCGTCACCGGCCTGGAGGGCTGCCAGGCTGGCATCCAGCTCGGTCTGCACTTCGGTCATGCCTTCCAGGAACTTCTCCTTCTTGGCGGCGGGCATGTTCTTGCCCTTGGCGACATCCAGCTGGGCCTTCATCTCCTTGATGTATTTCTCCATGGTGGCCGCGTCGTCGGCCTTGACGGCCTGCTTGTAGTTGAAGCCGATCTTCTTCATCGGCTGCTCCAGATCGCCGGCCATGGCAGGCAGGGCCATCAGGCCGAACATCAGGGGCAGCAGCAGGGGACGCACAGTTTTCAGCATGGGATTTCCTTATGAGACGACGAGATTGCAGGTTGTTATAGCACTCATTTGAGTGCGGTTTCACGCATCATGATGCCATGAAAGGGCGATCATTGTATGAAGAAAGTGCGACCAATTGTGACGAATTGTGCAGGGGATTGCTGTGGGAATGTAGCCGAAAGAGAACGGCCACCGGATCTCGCCTCCTGCAGGGGATACAAGGGCGCGCATCTGGCCCGGGAAGGGGTCCGCAGGCAGTGAATCATGCTGCCATTTTTTATCACACATCGGTTTTTTAAAGTCAGGTGAGTTTTTCAGGTGTTTTTGTTTTTGAAAGCCACCACCCATGGACGATTCCACTGTCAGCGCAGGCGCCGTGCAACAAAAAAAGGGCCCGCAGGCCCTTTGAGTGATCGGGATCCGGCCCTTATTCGGCCTGCTCGCGCTCGATGGCACGCCAGCCGATGTCCTTGCGATAGAAGATGCCGTCCCACTGGATGCGACCAGCCAGGGCATAGGCCCGCTGCTGGGCTTCCTGCACCGTGTGGCCGAGGGCGGTGGCGCACAGCACGCGGCCACCTTGGGTCAGGCTGGTGTGTCCTTCCAGGCGGGTGCCTGCATGGAACACCTTCTCCCCTGCCACTTCGTCCACCGGCAGACCGCTGATGGGGTGATTGCTGGTGTAGTCGCCGGGATAGCCACCCGATGCCAGCACCACGCCGATGGCGGCACGGGGGTCATAGACGGCTTCCTTCTGATCCAGCTGGCCGGCGCAGGCGGCGAGGCAGAGATCCACCAGGTCGGACTGCATCCGCAGCATGATGGGCTGGGTTTCGGGGTCGCCGAAGCGGCAGTTGAACTCGATCACCTTGGGGTTGCCCTCGGTATCGATCATCAGGCCGGCGTAGAGGAAGCCGGTGTAGACGTTGCCCTCGGCCGCCATGCCGCGCACGGTCGGCATGATCACCCGTTCCATCACGCGCTGGTGCACTTCGTCGGTCACCACGGGGGCCGGGGAGTAAGCCCCCATGCCGCCGGTGTTGGGGCCGGTGTCGCCGTCGAAGGCGCGCTTGTGATCCTGGCTGGTGGCCATGGGCAGCACGTGCTCGCCGTCCACCATCACGATGAAGCTCGCCTCTTCCCCGTCCAGAAACTCTTCGATCACCACCCGGGCGCCGGCATCGCCGAAGGCATTGCCGGAGAGCATGTCACGCACCGCCGCTTCCGCCTCGTCGAGGGTCATGGCGACGATCACCCCTTTGCCGGCGGCCAGACCGTCGGCCTTGATGACGATGGGGGCGCCTTTCTCGCGCAGATAGGCCAGCGCCGGCTCCACCTCGGTGAAGTTCTGGTAATCGGCGGTCGGGATGGCGTGGCGGGCCAGGAAGTCCTTGGTGAAGGCCTTGGAGCCTTCCAACTGGGCGGCGGCGGCGGTCGGGCCGAAGATGGTCTGATCGGCGGCGCGGAAGGCATCGACCACCCCTTTCACCAGGGGGGCTTCCGGTCCGACGATGGTGAGGCCGATCTGGTTCGCCTTGGCGAAGGCCAGCAGGCCCTCGATGTCGGTGGCCTGGATGGCGACGTTCTCGATGCCCGGCTCAAGCTGGGTGCCCGCATTGCCCGGTGCCACGAAGACCTGGGTCACCAGGGGGGAGTGTTTGGCCTTCCAGGCCAGGGCGTGTTCACGGCCGCCGTTGCCAATGATCAGTACTTTCATCGTCTCGCTCGCTTCTGTCTGAGTTCACTGGCGCTGCGGTGGCACTGCCAGTGGAAAGGGTCCGGTGCTAAAGAGGCAGGGCCGCCATCGGCGGCCCTGGGCTGTCAGTGACGGAAATGACGCATGTTGGTGAACACCATGCACATGCCGTGTTCGTTGGCGGCGTCGATCACCTCCTGGTCGCGCATCGAGCCACCTGGCTGGATGACGCAGGAGATGCCCGCGGCAGCGGCGGCATCAATGCCGTCGCGGAACGGGAAGAAGGCGTCGGAGGCCATGACGGAGCCCGCCACGGTCAGCCCTTCATCCTCGGCCTTGATGCCGGCGATCTTGGCAGAGTAGACGCGGCTCATCTGGCCGGCGCCCACGCCGATGGTCTGGCCGTTCTTGGCGTAGACGATGGCGTTGGATTTGACGAACTTGGCGACCTTCCAGCAGAACAGCAGATCCTGCAGCTCGGCCTCGGTGGGCTGACGCTGGCTGACCACGGTCAGATCCCCGAGCGTCACCATGCCCAGATCGCGCTCCTGCACCAGCAGGCCGCCGTTGACGCGCTTGAAGTCAAAGCCTTGCGCCGGGGCAGTCCACTGGCCGCACTCCAGCAGGCGCACGTTCTGCTTGGCGGCGACCGCCTCGCGGGCTGCCTGGCTGATGCTGGGGGCGATGATCACTTCCACGAACTGGCGGGCGACGATGGCCGCGGCGGTCTCGCCGTCCAGTTCGCGGTTGAAGGCGATGATGCCGCCAAAGGCCGAGGTGGGGTCGGTCTGGTAGGCGCGATCGTAGGCTGCCAGCAGGTCGTCACCGATGGCGACGCCGCAGGGGTTGGCATGCTTGACGATGACGCAGGCCGGTTCGCTGAACTCCTTCACGCACTCCAGCGCCGCATCAGTGTCGGCAATGTTGTTGTAGGAGAGGGCCTTGCCCTGCAGCTGGATGGCGCTTGCTACCGAGCCCGGCGCGGCCTGCTCTTCGGCGTAGAAGGCGGCAGCCTGGTGGCTGTTCTCGCCATAGCGCATGTCCTGCTTCTTGATGAACTGGCTGTTGAAGGTGCGGGGGAAGCGGGACTCTTCGTCGCCTTCCTTGTTTTCGCCGTAGGAGGGCACCAGGGTGCCGAAGTAGTTGGCGATCATGCCGTCGTAGGCGGCGGTGTGCTCGAAGGCGGCGATGGCCAGATCGAAGCGGGTGGAGAGGGTCAGGCTGTTGCCGTTGCCATCCATCTCGGCGATGACGCGGTCATAGTCGGAGGCCTTGACGACGATGGTGACGTCCTTGTGGTTCTTGGCAGCGGAGCGGACCATGGTCGGGCCGCCGATGTCGATGTTCTCGACGGCGTCTTCCAGGGTGCAACCGGCTTTGGCCACGGTGGCGGCGAAGGGATAGAGGTTGACGACGACCATGTCGATGGGGGAGATAGCGTGCTCGGCCATGATGGCGTCATCCCGGTCGCGACGGCCGAGAATGCCGCCGTGTACCTTGGGATGCAGGGTCTTGACCCGGCCGTCCATCATCTCGGGGAATCCGGTGTAGTCGGACACCTCGGTCACCGGCAGGCCCGCATCGGCCAGCAGCTTGGCGGTACCACCGGTGGAGAGCAGGGCCACACCACGCGCGTCGAGTGCCTTGGCAAATTCCAGGATGCCAGTCTTGTCAGACACACTCAGCAGTGCACGGCGAATGGGTCGAGCTTGTTCCATCACACTATCGTCCTCAGCATAACGGGGACCGTTCCATGGGAGGCGAGGCTCAACACACAGAGAGTCCCCAAATAAATGGAAGTGGGGGATTTCGCAAACCACTCTCGCCCGGGGCGGCCGTTGGCAAAAGCGTTTTAGGAAATGCCCGCTTGACGCGACGCTCTCTTGTGGGCGCGTATTCTACACAAAAAATGTGACCTGTGGTGGATTTTTTAAAGAGACAAACCCTTGTGGGATGCGGCGTTAAACGTTTTCTGGTGAATTTTTGTGAAACGTTTGTCTTTTCAGTGTTTTGGGGATAAATGGCCGGCAAGTGAGGGGTTAGCTGCTGCTTTCCTGCCTTTGACTGGCAATCGCCGGGCAAAGAGGTGATAGTGGAGGCCGGTTTATATTGAGTACCATGTCGGGAATGTCATGCGGGGGGAGAGGAAGGATGTATCGGATCGGGGAACTGGCCAAGGCGTGCGGGGTGAAGGCGGACACCCTGCGCTTTTACGAGAAGAACGGCCTCATCTCGCCGGGGATCCGCAACGAGTCGGGCTACCGCCTCTACGGTGAGCAGGACAGACGGCGGCTGGAGTTCATCATCCGCGCCAAGTCGGTGGGCTTCTCCCTGGCGGACATCGGCGAGCTGCTCGCCCTCGACACCAACAAGGCCAAAGTGACCTGCCAGGAGGTGAAGGCGGTGGCCGACACCAAGCTTGAACAGGTGGAGCAGAAGATAGTGGAGCTGACCCGCTTTCGGGAGAACCTGAAGGCGCTGTCTGACATCTGCTGCGGCGGCCCGCGCTCGGCGGAGCATTGCGCCATCCTCGAAACCCTGGAGTCCGGCGCCCCTTCCCGCCACGAGCACCACGACCATGAGCACTGAGCTGCGCCGGCCCCGGGTCTCCGCCTTTCTCGCCCTCTCCCTCGACGGCTTTATCGCGGGGGAGGGGGGTGATCTGGATTGGCTCGCTCCCTACAACGGCGACTCCCAGGAGGAGACCGGCTACAGCGCCCTGATGGCCAGCGCCGATCTGCTGCTGATGGGGCGCAACACCTACGATATCGTGAGCGCCTTTCCCGAGTGGCCCTACGGGGACAAGCCGCTGGTGGTACTGACCCACAGGCCCGCCGACCCCCGTCCTCGGGTCGCGTTCAGGCAGGGGGCGCTGGTGCAGGTGCTGGACGAGTTGTGGCAGGGGGGAAGCCGTCACCTCTATCTGGATGGCGGGGAGCTGGTGAGGCAGGGTCTGCAGGGGGCCCTGGTGGACGAGCTGACCCTGTTCTGGGTACCGATCACTTTGGGACGCGGGGTGCCGCTCTTTGCAGGATCCCTGCCCGGCGCGCTGAGACCGGTGTCGAGCGCCGTGCTGCCAAGCGGCCTGGTGCGGGTCGTCTATCACCCCGCCTGACAGCTTGCACGGGGGAGGCAAGAGGTGCACAATCGGCGCGTTTTTCGCCACCTGCCCTTCCAGACAGGGACGACAGGCAAACACGACAACCCCATCAAGGAGCCCATATGGCCAAGAAGAAGGTGACCTGTGTCACCGCCGAACCCGCCTGCGAACATCAGCGCGGCATCATTCAGGACAACCACCTCAAGGCACTGGTGACCTCCCCCCTGTTCCAGGCCCGGGTCGAGCCGAGCAAGAAGGGCAAGGGCAGCTATCAGCGCAAGGCCAAGCACGGCAAGCGGTGGGAGCCCGGCCAACAGCGGATGGTTAGCGTCTGCTGTTGAGCGGGTTTCTGCCGCAAGGCATCAGTTAACACAATCAGGGCGCCAATGGCGCCCTGATTGTTGTTCTATTCGCTGGTGCTGACTTGCGGTCTTGACGCAAGAGAGTGAACCCGTGCTCACTCGTCCATAAAGAGTTCGAGCAGCACGTTGAGATAGCGATGCCCGAGGGGGGTGAGCTGCCAGCTGTCGCCGAGATCCTCGATCAGCTCCTTGGTCCGGGCGATGGCGAGCATGGTCTCTACCCGCTCCAGCGGTAGCCCCGTGAAGGCCTCGAACTCCGCCTTGGGGGCGGGTTCAAACAATCTGAACCGGTTCATGAAGTACTCGAGCGGCAAATCGTCCGCGCTCACCTGCCATTGGCTGTCCAGATAGGGGCGGCTCGGATCCAGATAACCTTTCGGATGCTTCACCTTGGCGGTGCGCAGGATCTGCTGGTTGGCAAGATCCGTCACCTTGCCGTGGGCGCCGCAGCCGATCCCCAGATAGTCGCCAAAGCGCCAGTAGTTGAGGTTATGGCGGCACTGATACCCCTCTTTGGCATAGGCCGAGATCTCGTACTGCTGATAGCCCTGGGCGGTCAGCATGGCGTGGCCCTGCTCGTAGATGTCCCACAGGGTGTCATCTTCCGGCAATGTGGGGGGCTTGGAGGCGAATGCCGTGTTCGGCTCTATGGTGAGCTGATACCAGGAGAGGTGCGGCGGCGCGCAGTCGATGGCCTGCTGCAGGTCGTAGAGTGCATCGTCCAGGCTCTGATCCGGCAGACCGTGCATCAGATCCAGGTTGAAGGTGGGAAGCGCGATGGCGTGGGCCAGTTCGGCGGCCTTGCGCGCCTCCTCGGGGCCGTGGATGCGGCCGAGCCGGGTCAATTTCTCCTGCTGGAAGCTCTGCACCCCGATGGAGATGCGATTGATGCCGGCCCGCTGGAAGCCGGCGAACTTGTCCGCCTCCACCGTGCCCGGGTTGGCCTCCATGGTGATCTCGCAGTCCGGGGCGAGGGCGATCCGTGCGCGCACCCCGTCCAGCAGCGCCTGCATGGCGTCAACGGAGAGCAGGCTCGGCGTGCCGCCACCGATAAAGATGGAGGAGAGGGGGCGCCCCTGGGCCCAGTGCAGATCCTGCTCCAGATCCTCCAGCAGGGCCGCCACGTACTCGAGGTGGGGCAGCTCCCCCTTCTGGGCGTGGGAGTTGAAGTCGCAGTAGGGGCACTTCTGGACGCACCAGGGCACGTGGATATAGAGGGAGAGGGGCGGCAGTTGCAGCATGGGATTTCCAGTATTCAACAATCAAAAGGGGTCGGGTGGCCCTGGTTGCCGGTGACAACGGGCGGGGCGCCGCGAACGAAACGGGGGCCGACGGCCCCCATTGTAGATGACAACGCGGCGGGAGACAGCGCTTTAGTTGACCGCCGCCAGGGCCGCTTTGAGCTTGGCCAGGGCCTGGCCACGGTGGCTGAGCTGGTTCTTGAGCTCCGCCGGCATCTGGGCCGAGGTGCAGTTGTGGTCGGGGACGAAGAACACCGGGTCGTAGCCAAAGCCGTGCTGGCCGCGCGGTTCGTCGATGATCATCCCTTCCCAGCTGGCCTGGCAGATGATGGGGGTGGGATCGTCGGCGTGGCGCATGTAGACCAGCACGCACCAGAAGCGGGCGCTTTTCAGGTAATCCGGCGCGCCCTTGAGCTCGGCCAGCAGCTTGTCGATGTTCTCCTTGTCGCTGGCACCGGCACCGGCAAAACGGGCGGAGTAGACGCCGGGGCGCCCGTGCAGCAGATCCACTTCCAGACCGGAGTCGTCGGCCACGGCGGGCAGGCCGGTGACGCGGGCGGCGTGGCGGGCCTTGATGATGGCATTCTCGACGAAGGTGGTGCCGGTCTCGTCGGCATCGGAGACTGCAAACTCGCTCTGCGGGATCACCTGGATCTTCATATCGGCCAGCATGGCGGCCAATTCCTTCACCTTTTTCTGGTTCCCTGTTGCCAGGACAAGCTTGTTCATCACACACCTCCGCAAAAATAATCTGCGCATTCTATGCGGGGGAGGGGTTTAGTAAAAGCGCCAATTGCCCGGGATCCGGTGCCAACGGGGGATCCTGGTTCCACCCCCTGAGAGGTAGAAGAGATACATGTTTCCAGTGGGGAATAACCGAAGTGATTAAATACCATTTCAATTCATTACTCTGAGTCAGTAGACTCGCGGCCCAATCGATATTCCTAGGGCTTGAGGTGACTGATGCCATTGATTCTTTTGCTTGTACTCCTGGTGTTGTTCAGCCCGCTGGCCATCGACATCTATCTGCCTGCCATCCCCCAGATGGCCGAGCAGCTGGGGGCTGAAGTGACCCTGATGCAGGGCACCATCACCTGGTTCCTGTTCAGCATGGGGCTGGGGCAACTGCTGGTGGGGCCGCTGGCCGATCGCTACGGGCGTAAACCCATCGCCCTGGGGGGCGTGCTGCTCTACGGCCTGAGCGCCCTGGCAGCCGGCTTTGCCGCGAGCCTCGGCGAGCTGATGCTGGCGCGGGTGCTGCAAGGCTTCGGGGCCTGCGCCACCTCGGTGGCCGCCTTCTCGGTGGTCCGTGACAGCTATGGCCCCAAGAAGAGCGGTCAGATGATCTCCTATCTGAACGGTGCCATCTGCTTCATCCCCGCACTGGCGCCCCTGCTGGGTGGCTGGCTCACCGCCAAGGCGGGCTGGTCGGCGAACTTCTGGTTCATGGCCGGTTACGCCGTGGTGGTCGGTAGCTGGCTGCTGTGGCGGATGCCGGAAACCCGTCCTGAGGAGACCAGCAGTGCTGGCCCGCTCATCAGCTGGTCCCGCTACAGCCCGGTGCTGCGCTCCCCGAGCTTCCTGTTCAACGCGGCGCTGTGCATGCTGGCGATGGCGGTGATCCTCGCCTACGTGACGGCGGCGCCGGTACAACTGATGGTGACCCTGGGGCTGGACATGAGTGGCTTCAGTCACTGGTTCACCGCCAATGCGGCCCTCAACATCCTGGCCTGCTTCCTGGCCCCGCGCTTCATCGCCCGGGTAGGGCCAAGACGGACCCTGCGCATTGGCCTGCTGGTGCTGCTGCTCTCCGCCATCACCCTGACCCTGGCCATGCACATCCCGCACCCGCTGGCCATGATGGGCCCGGTGTTCCTCTCCAGCATCGGCTTTGCGATGATCCTGGGCGCCGCCGCGGGTATGGCGCTGGCCCCCTTCGGCCACTGCGCCGGCACTGCGGCCGCCCTGCTCGGCCTGTTCCAGATGAGCGGCTCCGGCGCCCTGGTGGGGATCACCGGTTGGCTGATGCCGGATCCCCTGAGCCAGCTGGCCTTGCACATGTGGCTGCTGCTGCCCCCGCTGGTGATGCTGATGACCCGCCAGGGCCGGCGCTTGTGTTTGCAATAAATCCTGTGCTCTGATGAGCACACTCAGGGGGCCTTGAGCCCCCTTCTCTTTTTCAGGCGACCCGCCTGCCTCGCATGATCACAGACCCGTGGAGAAAACCGGATGAGCCACACAATCAACGCCGCCCTGGTGGGATACGGCTTCGCAGGACAGACCTTTCACGCCCCCTTCCTGGCCACGACCCCGGGCCTGACCCTGCGCTGGGTGGTGAGCCGGGATGCCGCCAAGGTACAGGCCGCGTTGCCCGGCACCCGGGTCGGCACCCTGGAGCAGGTGCTGGCCGATGACAGCCTCGATCTGGTGGTGATCGCCACCCCCAACGACACCCATGCCCCCATCGCTCGCGAGGCCCTGCTGGCGGGCAAGCACGTGGTGATCGACAAGCCGTTTGCCCTGGATCTGGCCGAAGCGAAGGCGCTGGTCGAGTTGGCGGAGAAGCAGCAGCGGCTGCTCAGCATCTTCCACAACCGACGCTGGGACGGGGATTTCCTCACGGTGCGCCGTCTGCTGGCGGAGGGGGCGCTGGGGCAAGTTGCCCAGTTCGAATCCCACTTCGACCGTTATCGCCCCGAGGTGCGCCAGCGCTGGCGCGAGGCGGGCGGCCCGGGCTCCGGTCTCTGGTTCGATCTCGGCCCTCATATCCTGGATCAGTCGCTCCAGCTGTTCGGCCAGCCGGACTGGTTGCAGGCAGATCTGGGCAAGCAGCGCCCCGGGGCCCTGGCGGACGACTACTTCCATGTGGTGCTGGGTTACGGCGAGATGCGGGTCATTCTGCACGGCAGTTGTCTGGTGTCGGCCGTGATGCCCCGCTTCGTGGTGCACGGCAGTCAGGGCTCCTTCATCAAGTTCGGCATGGACGTGCAGGAGGAGCAGCTCAAGGAGGGCAAGCGGCCTCCGGCGGCGGACTGGGGCGTGGATCCCGCCCCCGGCCAGCTCAGCCAGATCCGGGACGGTCAGCTCCTGCAGCAGACCGTGGCTGGCGAAGCGGGGGACTACGGCGCCTACTATCGCGGTGTCTGCGCCGCCATCCGGGGAGAAGGGGAGAACCCGGTGCCGGCCGACGAGGCCCTGGCGGTGATGGCCTTGCTGGACCTGGCCCGGGAGAGCGACCAGCAGGGGCGGCGCCTGCCTTGTCAGAAGCTGTCTGACTGACGGCGTTATCCGACAGCGCCGAGAGCCTGACAGAAAGACAATGGCTGACTGGCAATCGCCAGGTAATTGGCGATTTGTTGTGCGAATTTGGTGGTGAATGGGTGTTTTATATTAATATTTGTCGTTGCAGCAGTGTTTCTTATCATGCCAACGAGAAAATATCATTGTGATACGCGTTTTCATCGGCCGCATATGGGGATATATTTCGCGCGCCTTCGGGCTCCAGCGGCCGGTGTGCCGACAGGAGCCGGGGCGTACAGTGATGGTCTCTGCACCATCTCTCCATCTTTTTTTGAGGGTATGCACATGAACAAAGTACTGGTAGCCGGTATCCTGGGTCTGATGTTGACCGCCTGTGGTCAGAAAGAAGAAGCTGCCGCTCCGGCTGCGACCCCGGCCGCAGACGTTGCTGCCACTGTCGAGAAAGCCGCTAGCGAAGCGTCTGCTACCGTCGAGAAGGCTGCTTCCGAAGCTTCCGCTACTGTCGAGAAGGCTGCCGCTGACGTGGCCACCAAGGCTGAAGCTGCCGTGAGCGATGCCAAGGCCAACTAAGCCAGCACCTCATTGAAAAACGGGTCCGGCGCACTCGCGCCGGGCCCGTTTTTTTATGGCCATGGCGGGGCGTTGCCCAGTCAGCCGAGGGGTTCCACCAGCAGGATGTGGGAGTCGGCCCCCACCACCTTGACCCGGCTGCCGGCCGGCAGCGGCGCGTTGCAGCGCACCGTCCAGACGGTGTCGTCCAGATGCACCCGGCTCATCCCCTGGCTGACCTCGTCCAGCAGGGTCAGCTCGCGGCCCATGTAGCTTTGCATCCGCTCGTTGATGGGAGCGGCGGCATCCAGCCCGGAGCGATCCCGGCGATGCTGCCAGCGCCACCAGGCCCAGGTGGTGAGCAGGGATTGCAGGGCGAAGAGCAGCAACTGCGCCTGCCAGCCGAAGGGCCAGACCAGCAGCAAGAGTCCCACCTCCAGGGCGGCGATGCCGGTCCAGAGCAGAAAGCCCACCGACCCCATCACCTCGATGGCCAGCAGCACGAAGCCGAGCCCCAGCCAGTGCCAGTGGGTCAGCCCCTCGAACAGGGCTGTCATGATTTGCCCGCCTTGCCGTCTTTGTTGAACAGCTCGGCCATGCCCGCCACCGAGCCTATCAGGCTGCCCGCTTCCAGGGGCATCATGATGATCTTGCTGTTGGGGCCTTCACCGATGCGGGCCAGGGCCTCGGTGTATTTCTGGGCCACGAAGTAGTTGATGGCCTGCATGTCGCCCTCGGCGATCGCCTGGGAGACCATGTGGGTCGCTTTGGCTTCTGCCTCGGCGGCCCGCTCCCGCGCTTCGGCGGCGAGGAAGGCGGCCTGACGCTCACCCTCGGCTTTCAGGATCTGGGACTGCTTCTCCCCCTCGGCCTTCAAGATCTTGGACTGGCGCACCCCTTCGGCCTCCAGCACCTCGGCCCGCTTCTGGCGCTCGGCCTTCATCTGGGCGTTCATGGCTTCCACCAGGGCGAGGGGCGGGCGCACATCCTTGATCTCGATCCGGGTCACCTTGATGCCCCAGGGGGCGGTGGCGGCATCCATGGTGCGCAGCAGCTTCTCGTTGATGGTGTCGCGCTGGGAGAGCATTTCGTCCAGCTCCATGGCGCCGAGCACGGTCCGCATGTTGGTCATGGTGAGATTGCGGATGGCACTGGTGAGATCATTGACCTCGTAGCCCGCCTTGCGGGCATCCACCACCTGCACGAAGCTGATGGCGTCGATGGTGACGTTGGCGTTGTCCCGGGAGATCACCTCCTGGGCCGGGATGTCCAGCACCTGCTCCATCATGATGATCTTGTGGCCGATGCGGTCGATGTAGGGGATCAGCAGGTTGAGGCCCGGGGAGAGGGTGCGGGTGTAGCGGCCGAAGCGCTCCACGGTCCAGTTGTAACCCTGGGGCACTATCTTGATGCCGGCACTCAGGGTGGCGAGTACCAGGAATATGAAGATCCCCAATACAATCAATGACTCATTCATGATTAAGCTCCTTATGAAACACTTTCACTAGCCTAGGGTCTGGTGCCATCCACCACAAGCAGATTCGCTTCTCTATTGCCGCCACACGGCTTTACTAATTACCAAAACGCATTAAAGAGCATTTTTTATTATTTTGAGGGATAAGCGCTCCTGCCTATAGTCGCCCCAGATGTCGCGATGCCGAGGAGCGGGCCCTGATGGATTATTTACCTATGTTTGCCAGGTTGGAAGGCCGCCCGGTACTGCTGGTGGGCGGGGGCGAGGTTGCCCTGCGCAAGGCGCGCCTGCTGCTGGCGGCAGGTGCCCGGATCACCCTGGTCTCTCCCGTGCTCGAGCCCGAGTTCCATGAATTTGCCGGTCGCTTCACCCATGTGGCGGCGCGTTTCGACCCGGCCCACCTGGCAGGGCAGATCCTGGTGGTGGCCGCGACCGACGATCTCGAGGTCAACGCCCTGGTCTACCAGAGCGCCACCGAGCGCGGTCTGTTCGTCAACCTGGTGGATGACCCCGAGCGCTCCAGCTTTATCTTCCCCTCCATCATCGATCGCAGCCCCATCGTGGTGGCCGTCTCCAGCGGCGGCAAGGCCCCCGTGCTGGTGCGCCTGTTGCGCGAGCGGCTCGAGAGCCTGCTGCCCCGCCATCTTGGCGGTCTGGCGGAGCTCTCCGGCCGGGTGCGCCGCCGGGCCAAGCAGGTGCTGGCCTCCCTCTCCGATCGCCGCCGCTTCTGGGAGCGCGCCTTTGCCTCCAACACCCTGGCCGGTCTGATTGAGAAAGCCGATTGGCAGGGTGCCGAGCAGTGGCTGAACGAGGGACTGGACAAGGCTCGTACCGAAGTGGGCGAAGTGGTGCTGGTGGGGGCGGGCCCGGGGGATCCTGGCCTGCTGACCCTCAAGGCGCTGCAACAGATTCAACAGGCCGAAGTGGTGCTCTATGACCAGCTGGTCTCCCCCGAGATCCTGGATCTGGTGCGCCGTGACGCCACCCTGGTGTCGGTCGGCAAGAAGGCGGGTGCCCACAGCGTGCCCCAGGAAGAGACCAACCGCCTCTTGGTGGAATACGCCAAAGCGGGCAACCGGGTGGTGCGCCTCAAAGGGGGCGATCCCTTCATGTTCGGTCGTGGTGGCGAGGAGCTGGAAGTGCTGGCCGAGGAGGGTATTCCCTTCTCCGTGGTGCCCGGCATCACCGCCGCCGCCGGTGCCACCGCCTATGCGGGCATTCCGCTCACCCACCGCGACCATGCCCAGAGCGCCGTCTTCATCACCGGCCACTGCCAGAAGGAGGGCAAGGAGCCCGACTGGCAGCAGCTTGCGGCCACCAACCAGACCCTGGTCATCTACATGGGGCTGATGCGCTCCGAGCATATCCAGCAGCAACTGGTGAGCCATGGCCGACGCGCCGCCACCCCCATCGCCATCATCGAGCGGGGCACCACGGCCCGCCAGCGGGTGCTGACCGGCACCCTGGCGGATCTGGCCGAACTGGCCCAGCAGGCGGTGAGCCCGTCGCTTATCGTCATCGGTGAAGTGGTGGCCCTGCGCCAGCAACTCGCCTGGTTTGGCGAGCAGGGGCAAGGGCAGGAAGCAAAAAGCGGCCACGAGCTCAAGCTGGTGAGCCTGGCCTGAGAGGCGAGACCCGAATCGATTTGACGGTGCGGCCAAGGCGGCACCGAACTGAACCAACACCGCGCCCCGAGCAGGTGCGTTAGCAATGAACCGAGGACCCAGACATGGACCGTGAAAGACTGACCCAACTGCAGCCATCCGATGCACAGAGCATCCGTGCAGGAGTCACCCGCGAGCGACTGACTCACCTGCAGCAACTGGAAGCCGAGAGCATCCATATCATCCGCGAGGTGGCCGCCGAATTTGAAAACCCGGTGATGATGTACTCCATCGGCAAGGACTCCTCCGTCATGCTGCACCTGGCCCGCAAGGCCTTCTACCCGGGCAAGATCCCCTTCCCCATGCTCCACGTGGACACCAACTGGAAGTTCAAGGAGATGATCAAGTTCCGGGACGAGACCGCCAAAAAGTTCGGGCTGGATCTCATCGTCCACAAGAACCCGGACGGTCTGGCCATGGACATCAACCCCTTCGTGCACGGCAGCAGCAAGCACACCGACATCATGAAGACCGAGGGGCTCAAGCAGGCGCTCAACAAATACGGCTTCGATGCCGCCTTCGGTGGTGCCCGTCGCGACGAGGAGAAATCCCGCGCCAAGGAGCGCGTCTACTCCTTCCGCGACAAGTCCCACCGCTGGGATCCGAAGAACCAGCGCCCGGAGCTGTGGCGCGTCTACAACAACCAGGTCAACAAGGGGGAGAGCATCCGTGTCTTCCCGCTCTCCAACTGGACCGAGCTGGACATCTGGCAATACATCTATCTCGAGAACATCGACATAGTCCCGCTCTACTTCGCGGCCATGCGCCCCGTGGTGGATCGCGGCGGCATCAAGATCATGGTGGATGACGATCGCATGCCCATCGGCCCGGAAGACGAAGTGAAGCAGGAGCTGGTGCGCTTCCGTACCCTCGGCTGCTACCCGCTGACCGGGGCCATCGAATCCAATGCCACCACCCTGCCGGAGATCATCGAAGAGATGCTGATCACCACCTCGAGCGAGCGGCAAGGGCGGCTCATCGACCACGATCAGGCCGGCTCCATGGAGCAGAAGAAGCGTCAGGGCTATTTCTAAAAAAATGTTCTAAGGAATCGCAACATGAACAACCACATTCAGACCGCCATCAGCGAACAGGGCATTGAAGCCTACCTGCACGCCCAGCAGCACAAGAGCCTGCTGCGTTTTCTCACCTGCGGCAGCGTGGACGACGGCAAGAGCACCCTCATCGGCCGCCTGCTGCACGACTCCCAGCAGATCTATGAAGATCAGCTCAAAGCACTGGAGTCCGACAGCCAGAAGCTCGGCACCACCGGCGAGAAGCTGGACCTGGCCCTGCTGGTGGACGGCCTGCAGGCGGAGCGCGAGCAGGGCATCACCATCGACGTGGCCTACCGCTATTTCTCCACCGCCAAGCGCAAATTCATCATCTCGGATACCCCGGGCCATGAGCAGTACACCCGCAACATGGCCACCGGCGCCTCCACCTGCGATCTGGCCATCATCCTGATCGACGCCCGCAAGGGGGTGCTGGATCAGACCCGCCGTCACAGCTTTATCGCGAGCCTGCTCGGCATCAAGCAGTTCGTGGTGGCAGTGAACAAGATGGACCTGGTGGAGTTCAGCCAGGAGGTGTTCGATCGCATCAGCTTGGAGTACCGCGAATTCGCCAAGAAGCTCAGCGTCGACACCATCCACATCGTGCCGGTCTCGGCCCTGGACGGCGACAACGTGGTGAACCCGAGCGACAAGCTGGCCTGGTACCAGGGCGAGACCCTGCTCTCCTTGCTGGAGTCCGCCGAAGTGGAGCGCGAGCTGGAGCGTCACCCGGTGCGCCTGCCGGTGCAGTACGTGAACCGCCCCAACCTCGATTTTCGCGGCTTCGCTGGCACCTTGGCCTCCGGCATCCTGCGGGTGGGCGACAAGCTTGCCGTGCTGCCGTCCGGCAAAGAGAGCACGGTGACCCGCATCGTCACCTTCGACGGGGATCTGGAGTACGCCCTGCCGGGTCAGGCCATCACGGTCACCTTCGCGGACGAAATCGACATCAGCCGGGGCGACCTGCTGGTGGATGCGGCGAAAAAGCCCCAGGTGACCCAGAACGTGCTGGCTCACATCGTCTGGATGGGGGAAGAGTCCCTGCAACCGGGCCGGGTCTATGACGTCAAGCTGGCCACCAAGAAGAGCCGTGGCCAGGTGGAGGCCATCCGCCACCGCATCGAGATCAACAAGCTCGACGAGCTGCCCGCTTCCGAGCTCAAGCTCAACGAGATCGGCCTGTGCGAATTCAGCCTCACCGACCCGGTGGCGTTCGACCCCTACAAGGAGATCCGCGACACCGGCAGCTTCATCCTCATCGACCGGCTGACCAACGTCACCGTCGGTGCCGGCATGATAGTGGAAGGGCTGGCGGCCAAGGTGATGGCAGGGCAATACAGCGAGTTCGAAGTGGAGCTCAACGCCCTGGTACGCAAGCACTTCCCCCACTGGCAGGCGCTGACCATCAGCAACGATTCCGGCAAGGAGTAAGCCCATGACCTGGCAACAATCCCTGGTGCTGGGTCTGCTGGCTGCCCTCGTCGCCCTGCTGATCCAGGGCAAACTCCGGCCGGCGCTGCTCTTCTCGGGCGCCGTGCTCATCACCTACCTGAGCGGCCTGGCGGACATCAACGCCGTGGTGGCGGGCTACACCAACAGCGCCCTGCTGACCCTGGTGTTGCTGCTGCTGGTGTCGCTCGCGGTGGAGAAGACTCGGGTCATGAGCTGGTTTGCCAACCTGGTGGGCACCGGCTCCTTCAACAAGGTGCTGGTGAAGGTGTGGTTTTCCACCGCCTTCCTGTCGGCGTTCGTCAACAACACCGCCGTGGTGGCGTCCATGCTGGGGGCGGTCAAGCGCAACCCCAACCATGCGCCCTCCCGGCTGCTGTTGCCCATGTGCTTCGCGGCGACCTTTGGCGGCGTGCTGACCCTGATCGGCACCTCCACCAACCTCATCGTCAACAGCTTCCTCATCAAGATGGGGGCCAAGCCGCTTGGCATGTTCGACTTCTTCATGGTGGGGGCGGGGACCCTGCTGACCGGCCTGGTTGCCGTGCTGCTGTTTGCCCGCCATCTGCCGGAGCAGGACACCGAGATGAGCCGGGAATCCGGCTATTTTCTCGAAGCCAAGGTGGGCCCCGGCTCGCCGATGGCCGGGCGCAGCGTCAAGGAGAACGGCCTGCGCAGCCTGAAAAGCCTCTATCTCGCCGAGATCATCCGGGGCAACCAGGTGATCTGCCCGGTGCAGCCGGAACACGAGTTGCACGAGGGGGACATGCTGCTGTTCTGCGGCGACGTGGAGAGCGTCGGCGTGTTGCAGGAGCTCAAAGGGCTGGATCTCTACGGCCAGCATCGCCTCAACGGCCAGCACCTGGTGGAGGTGATCGTCAGCCACAGCTCGCGCCTGGTGGGTCAGACCATCAAGGATGCGGAGTTTCGTACCCACTTCGATGCGGTGGTGCTGGCGGTGCGCCGGGGCGAGACCCAGCTCACCGGCGGCCTCGGCCAGATTGAACTGCACGCAGGGGACACCTTGCTGCTGGCCCCCGGCCCCAAGTTTGCGGGCAACAAGTCCCTCTCCCGGGAGTTCGTGGTGGTGAGCGGGCTGGAGGCCTCCACCCGGCTCGATGCCACGCGCAGCGCCGCCGTGGTGGCGGGGTTCCTCGGGGTGCTGACCCTGTCGGTGCTCGACCTGGTGCCGCTCTTCAAGGGGCTGCTGGTGATGCTGGTGGTGCTGCTCTTCTCCCGCATCCTGACCCTGGACGAGATCCGCCGTCGCTTTCCGCTGGATATCTGGCTGGTGGTGGGCGGGGCCCTCGCCATCGCCGATCAGCTGGAGAAGAGCGGCCTGGCCAAGCTCATCGCCGACTGGCTGATGGGGGAGTTCAACGGGGCCAGTCCCTTTATCGCCTTCGTGGGGATCTATCTGTTTACCCTGGTGCTGACGGAGCTGATGAGCAACAACGCGGCGGCGGCCCTTGCCTTCCCCATGGGATTCCAGCTGGCGCTCAGCATGGATGTCTCCACCATGCCGTTCATTCTGGCGGTGCTGTTCGGGGCGAGTTCCAGCTTTATCCTGCCCTACGGCTACCAGACCAACCTGATGGTCTATGCGGCGGGCAACTACAAGATGCCGGATTATCTCAAGCTGGCCCTGCCTGTCTCCCTGGCCTACAGCCTCGGGGTGATCGTCATGGTACCCCTGCTGTTTCCGTTTTAAGGTCTGATACCGGGGGATGTGTTAAGGGCTGCTTATGTTAACGCAGCTTTTATCAAGGCAGCTTATGATGCAGGGGAGTGCCAGGGCACTGGCATCCAGGCGTAAGCGCCAATCAGGGGGTGTTGCATGCGCAATATCAGGGCATCAGCACCTTGCCGCCTCATCGCGAGGCGGCTCCCCGCTGTAGCGGACAGTTTTCAGTATTGCGGCGTGAGCGCCAATCAAGGAGTGTTGGATGAGCAATGCCATGGCATCAGCACGTTGTCGACTGATAGTCCGAGGCGGCTCCCTGTGGTGCCGGACAGTTTAAGTTTTGAGGCGTGAGCGCCAATCAAGGAGTGTTGGATGAGCAATATCGTGTGGCATGCCCATGCCGTCGACAAACAGAGCCGGGCCGAGCAGAAGGGGCAAAAGCCCCTGGTGATCTGGTTCACCGGACTCTCCGGGGCGGGCAAGTCCACCCTGGCGGGGGCACTGGAGCAGGCGCTGGCCGCCTCGGGCAAGCACACCTATCTGCTGGATGGGGACAATGTGCGCCACGGCCTGTGCGGCGATCTCGGCTTCGATGACGCCGCCCGCCAGGAGAATATCCGCCGGGTCGGCGAAGTGGCAAAACTCATGGTAGATGCGGGCCTGATCGTCCTCACCGCCTTTATCTCGCCGTTCCGTGCCGAGCGGGATCTGGTACGCAGCCTCCTGGGTGCCGACGAGTTTGTCGAGGTGTTTGTGGATGCGCCCCTTAGCGTGTGCGAAGAGCGTGACCCCAAGGGGCTCTACAAGAAGGCGCGGGCGGGGGAAATTCGCAACTTTACCGGTATCGACTCCGCCTACGAGGCACCGGAAAACCCGGAAATCCATCTGCTGAACGCTGGCAAGCCGGTAGAGGCCATGGTGGATGAACTGCTGACGGCGCTAAGGCAGAGAGGGCTGACAGACTGAGGTCGATGTTCGCCACTGATCATCTATAGCAGAGGGGGCCTTGGCCCCCTCTTTATTTCCCTATTTCCCCGCAACGATTTATGTGTCGCTACAACCATTTATCCGTTGAACGTTTTTGATATCTTAGGATGCAATAAGCGTAGTGCATTGCATCGCAATGCCTAATTGTCGGGCTATTAAGCGTCAACCAATATTGCGGGTATGACGACCCTATTTTGCTTATGGTTCTTGTTTCACAAACGGTATGGTATAGCCGAAATATTCAGTTTGAGGTGTGCGATGCACATCCCAGCGCTTCGTATGTCCAGCTGGACGTTCTCGCTGATCCGCATGAGTAAGGACTAGGCGTTTTTTGGCACGTGAGACACCGACAAAAAAAGCACAGCGGTTTTCATCCTGATTTCCAAAGAAGTTCTCGTTTTCGATGGCCATGATGATGACCGAATCAAACTCAAGGCCCTTACTCTTATGGATGGTCAGTATTCGTACGGCTTGATCGTCTGAGAAGCGCTTAAGGGCTTGGGGCAAGTCAGGCTCCAGCGTTAGTAATTCTTCAATCTTGGTCTTAGTATCACGGATTACTTCGTTTAGCCGGTCACGAGACTCGTAATCAGGGGAAAGCGACATTAGTGTTTCAACACTGATTTGCTTCAGAAATATTTGAACAAACACCCACCAGCCAGAGAAAGGGGGGGCAACCAGCTCGTTAAGGGCTATTTCTTTTCGTTGCTGCTTGATCAGCCGATCAAGGTCTTTGCGCGCATTCGACGGAGTCTCGTCATTTGCAAACGGGATTAGCTGGTTCATGAGCCGAATCCATGATTTGGGCTCGCGCTGACCATAGAGGCAGGAAAGATAGTCCACGATCAAACGTGCTGCAGGCTCGACTGTGATGTCTTGCATCTGCTGCTCGTTGCGAAAGGGGATGCCACGAGCCTCCAGTGCCGTCATAAGGTGATCAGCGTACAGGTCAAGCTGATTACGAATCAGGACCGCAATTTCTGCTGGTGGCAGCTGTTCTGTGTTTATCCAACCTGCAATCAAATCTGCGAGGTAGTCTGCTTCTTGACGACTGTTTTCAAAGCGCCACGCGAATACCTCTCCTTCGTCGCCTGCAAGTTGCTCATCAGGCATGATAGAAGCTGGATCCAGCTTGCGAATGATCTCGTTCTGCAAGCGCAGCAAACGTGGTTGAGAGCGGAAGTTTCGGTACATATTGAGCGGAGTTGCTGCAAAATCAGCAACGAAGTCCTGAAAGATGCCTTCCAAAGCGCCTGCCCAGCCCATGATCTTTTGCTTGGTGTCGCCCACGGCGGTCAAGCGAATGTTCGTACCTTGAAAAGCGAGCTTGAGGAGTTCGTATTGACGATTTGTACAGTCCTGGAATTCGTCGAGGAAGACATCGCTGTAGGTTTGACGGATGGCATGTCGCGCGACAGGGGACTTTCTTAGAATCTCAATTGCCCATGGCACCAGATCGGAAAACGTGATCAACGTTCGTGATGGGCCAAGTTTCCGATCTGCAATTTGGTATCCAGCATCCAACGCATACTCACCAGTTAGCACAGGACGGAAACGATCGATGATGCGCTTGGCGAATGCGTGAAAGGTATAGCTGTCAAACCGCGTAGCAAGTTCTGAACCACAGCGTCGCTTGACCCGTTCTTTCAGGTTACTGCTGGCATCGACCTTGAACGAAATGGCCAGAATCCGTTTGGGATAGCGGCAGGTACCTGTGCGCAATAGGAAATCTGCCCGCTGTGCAAGCATTTCGGTCTTTCCCGCGCCTGGGCCTGCGGTAAGAGCAAGGCTGCGTGTTTGCTCCTTGGCTGCAATTAGGGCGTTGGGCTCAAGTGTCAGCCCATCTGCAGGTTCCCAAGTCTCGACGGTTATCATTCCGGCAGAACCGCGAGTTTGGTGATGACGGCATCTGCCAATCTGCTCAGGGATGCGGGCATGTTGGTCAGTAGTTCTGCATCAGTCAGCTGAGCCAATGCATCAATATGGGCTGCGGGTTTGCTACCAAGCTTGAAGCGCTGATGGTAAGTGTTAAATAGCTTCTGCTCATCTTTGCTGTACTGGCTTGCATCGTGGTGACTTTTACCCAAAACAGCTTTGATCGTGGATGCCTCAGGATCTTCCTTAACTACGCCATACGCATCTGGGTAAGCAAGTAACATGGCGAAATCGAGATCCATAGGAGCCGAGAAAAATACACCTCGACTCTCCAGCTCAAGAAATACGTCTTTCGTTCCTCCATCAAAATAGTGATGTGTTCGGACTGGTGTATCGGCTGTATCCCATTTCGGCAAAGTTAAAGCGGCAGGAAGTATTTTTGCCGGTTCAAACTTAAAGAGTTGATCATTCACGTACTTGATTCGTCCCCAACCAGCAGCATAGCGAGATACATCGAGGTCTAATAATGTCAAATATGGAATTTGCAGTGTGGAAAGTAGGCGCCAAAAGTGATTTACGTGACGTCCCCCCAAGGGGGCTATTGAAACCGCAGATTCATCAACAGGAGATCCCTTCGCTTTAAGAAGTCGTGGTAATACGATTTCTTCACTATCACCCTCTCCAAGAACAACAAGTCGCGAGAAATAAACCTCGGGAAAGGCTTGTACTGCCTCACGCACAAACTTGTGCGCTTCATCAGCTGTGTCTGGCAGCAGGATATGCGTGACTCGTGATGTTCGCTCTTCGGTCAACCTCAGATAACGGATATGTTCCGGAGCAACGCGCCGCAGCATGGATGGTGCGTGGGTAGCGATGAGCGCTTGTGCGTCACCTTGTCCGGTCATTCCATTGAGGGCATTGACGATTCGCCCAAGGTAGTGTGGCGAGAGACTGTTTTCTGGCTCTTCGAGAGCGACCACCGTAAAGACTGGTGGGCGCAGCTTGTCCGGATCGAATGAAGTATCTTCAGCCGCCAGTACAGCACGGCCAATCGCCTGCGAAGAGTGTACCAGTGACAGATACAGCATCGACTTCTGGCCGTCGCTAAGTCGTGAGAAATCGACCAACTGCTCCCCATGGCCAGGAGTGAAAGACACCGACATGTGCCGCAACAAGGCTTCGATCTCGGACGCAACAAAAGTGAGCTTGGGGTCGGCAAAGAAGTTGCCTTTGTGTAAAGCGCCCCATGCATTTCTCAAACTTGCGCTGAACGCATTGATTGATGGATTGCCCGCCAAGCTGTCACTGATTTGGTCGGTCAGTCCCTTGATGACTGTTCGCTCTGCATCCCAGTTCACCGCACGCAGCATGCGCCCCAGTAATGCATTGGCTCCATAGGCAATGTGATCGGCGGGATCACGGCGTGCGGGGAGGTAGTGGATATGTATATGGTTACGTTCCGCTCGGGGTACTTGGGTGGTGGTAAGTGGTGAGCCATCTGGATTGATGTCCAACACATAGACCATGTTTTCCTCTATATCCCCATCCAACCCCATGGTTGCATTAAGGCGAAAACGAATACGTGGTGTGCCATCGATCTCGTCGAGGCGCATATGACCGAAATGAGGTGCAACCGTGCTGTTGTCTCCGTCATCTTTTAATTCAGGGAATACAAAGTCGGCCTCGATCCATAACTGGCGCTCCGCCGGAGGCACTTCTTCGTTCAATGGGACATGAAAGTCTGAGCGCAGTATTCGACGCAGTGATGGATCAAAGGCAAACAACCGACACAAGGCCTGCAGTGCAGCTGTTTTGCCGGAGCCATTAGGCCCAATGAGGTAAGTCATCTCCTCCAATGGAATTTCGGTGGGTGCTGCCCCGAAAGATTGGAAGCTCGATAGGCGGAGGGTTTGCAGCTTCATTGGGCATCCTATGTCTTAGAACGAAGAGAATGGGGATCATCACCATGTTGAGTGATTCGTAGCAGGTTGCCGATTGCACATCTAACTCGGATGGCAAAGTTCTTGCCCGTGGATTCGCGGCATTTTACCTGTACTTTTGTGCAGGCTTGGCTCATGGCTGACTCCGACGAGAGGGTTGCCAAGCAGCTATGTTACCGAACGGCGCTGGGGAGAGAAGCGGAAGAGGGGCGTTTTCTGGGCAAGATCAACAAATTTATTAATAAGTCGGTGGTGATGGGTTTCTCAGCATTGGCCGTGCATCAGAGCAGGGTAGTGAAATCGAGGATTCACCCTGTTGAGTGCCCTGTCGCACAGCGGCCATTCAAAGCGCGGCAAGGGTAAGACGGTGGCAGCGGGAGTAGATAAGCGGCTGGCCGCCCTGTAACAGCGGGGTTGGATCTAGAGTTCTGTCCCAGCCTTATAATGTCGATGGGCCCCGTCTTGTGAGAGACGGGGCCCATGCTTTTTTGTATTAGCGCACGGTCTTTGGGTCTGGTTTGCTCCGTGAAGGCTTAGCGGGCCAGCAGAGGTTGGCCGCTGGTCAGGGCGGCACTGGTTGGCCGGGTGGCGGGATGCTGCTGGAACTGGCGCACCAGCCGCTCCAGATCCCCGAGCTGCTTCACGAGGGCAATGATGCCCTGCACGGCGTGGCGGCTGCCCTGGCTGGAGTCATCGGCCAGACGCTTGATGTCCAGCACGCTGTGATGGATGTCCTGGGTGACCAGGGATTGCTCCTGCATTGCCTGGGCTATCTGGTTGCTGCCTGCGGTCACCTGCAACAGGCGTTCACTTATCTGTTGCAGGATATCGCCGGTGGCGGCGGCCTTGAGGCGGCAACTGGCGGAGAGCTGTTCCCCTTGCGCCATGGCCTGCTGGGCATCGTCGGCGCTGGCCTGCAAGAGGCTTATCATCTGCTGGATCTCGCCGGTGGAGGATTGGGTCTTGATGGCGAGGGTGCGGATTTCGTCCGCCACCACCGAGAAGCCGCGACCGGACTCGCCCGCCCGGGCCGCCTCGATGGCCGCATTGAGGGCCAGCAGGTTGGTCTGGTTGGCGATGTTGTTGATGACGTCCAGGATGCCGTCGATGGCGCGGCACTGGCTGGCCAGCGCCTCTATCACGGCGCGGGAGGTGAGCAGCTCGCCGTGAACCCCTTCCACCGCCGCCACGGTATCGAGCACGCTGCGATTGCCCTCCCGAAACAGCACGGCGGTGTTGTCCAGGCTGTCCGAGGAGGCGCTCGAGCTGTGGGAGACCTCGCGAATGGACGCCGTCATCTCGGTGATGGCGGTCGCTACCTGGTTGGTCTGGGCCTGCTGTTGCTGCAGGTTGCCGGTGATGGACTCGGCATTGCTCAGATCCGTCTGCGCCGCCTGCACGATCTGCTGGCAAGTCTGCTGGGTTCGGGCCAGCACCGCATTGAACTCGGCCTGGTTCATCTTCATGGCGAGCTCGACGGCAGCCAGACGATCGACCCGGCCGGTATACAGCAGTTGCATCAAGGGGTTGTCGAAACGGTGGCGGGCCAGGGTCTCCAGCCGGGCGAGGCGCCGGGAGAGGATCTGGCAGATGACGAGCGCAACCACCAGGGGCAGGGCGCCGATGAGCAGTGGCCAGCCCGGGCCGTGCTGATAGCCGAGGGTGACCAGACTGGCCAGCAGTGCCATCAGGCAGAGGTGGATCCCCAGGGTGTGGCAGCAGGTGGGCAGGCGCAGGGCCCGGGGGGTCTTGCCGCGGCGCATCTCGTCATAGACCCGCTCCGCACGCTGTTTGACCGCGTCGTCCGGCGCCGTGCGCACCGACTGGTACTCCACCACCTTGCCGCTTGCGTCCTGAATGGGGGTGACGAAGGCGTTGACCCAGTAGTGATCCCCGTTCTTGCAGCGGTTCTTGACCGGGCCCATCCAGCTTTTGCCTTCCCGCAGATGGCGCCACATGTCGGCAAACGCCTGGGGCGGCATGTCGGGGTGGCGGACCAGGTTGTGGGGCGCCCCTTGCAGCTCCTCCAGGGTGAAGCCGGCTATCTGGCAGAACTCGTCGTTGGCATAGGTGATGCGGCTCTCCAGATCCGTGGTGGAAATCAGGTTCTGGTGCGACGGGTAGAGGCGCTCACGCTGGGTAACGGGTTGATTGACTCTCATGGTACTTCCTGCCTGACAGGGGAAAGAGAGTCTGGTTGCAATTCGTACACCAGAGTGCCCAAAAACGCTTAAATTGCGCTCTATATGTCTCTTTTGCGCTCAAAACCCGCAGAGGGGGGAACATGGCCCGGGCTCGCGTCCGCCCCTGCCGTCAGGATTCGCTTTTTGGGAGCCGTTTTGGCAATGGCGGGGCGGGTTTCGCAATTTGGCAAGGCGGGGCCGGGGCCTCCGCCAGCCTCAGGCGGGCAGATCCGGCTCGCTGACCGGGGCCGGCATCTGGGTCTCTATCTGCAGGTGGGTGGAGAGCAGGGTCTTCAGATCCTGCAGGTACTCCTCCAGGGGGGGCTCGTCCAGCAGCAGGGCAAGCTCGTTGCCTACAGGGGTGAGCCGGTAATAGAGCAGGGTGAGGTTGCTCTGGCGTTGGCGCAGACGCCAGCGCTGGTTGCCAAAGGCCAGCTCGACCCCGTCGGCGGGCAGGGGACCGGATTCGAGCTCGCCACGGTGCAGCAGCCCGAGATCGCACAGCAGCAGCAGGGCGCTGTAGGGCACCCGGTATTTGCCGAGCCCCATTCGGGTGACCTTGGCGCGACTGAGCAGGCTGGCCCCCTTGTGCATGCCCAGCAGCAGACGCTGCTCGTCGCTGCCCTCGTAGTGGCAGGAGAGGGCGCAGATGCGCTGGAACAGCTGGGCTTCGCGCTGGGTCATCTCCTTGAGGGTGTTGAGGGCACGGATGGAGAAGCGGCCCGGGGTCGCCACTTCCAGGGCGAAGATGCGACCCCACAACTGCTGCATGGGGGTCATGCTGATGTCTTCGGCCAGTTGCAGGAAGCGGGTGAGCCAGTCGCTGTCTATCTCGCCGCCGGCGGCGGTCTCTTCGCAGTGGCGCGCGGCCATCACCATGATGGATTCCAGATTGCGCTGGCGGGTGGCCTGCTCCGCCAGCTGGCGGAAGGTGGCGCGCTGCTCGAAGGTGCTGTCGCTGTTGCGGGTGAGCATGCCATCGATGCCGCGGCTGCGGGCCAGGCGCAGGGTCTGCTCCTGGCTGCTCAGGATGGAACTCTCTTTCTTGGGGGGCAGGTCAGCCATGCTGGCTCCGTGATGGCAAGGTCTGGTAGTGAATGTTACTCCAACCAAATCCATGAACAATCCCTTTGCCGGGGTCGTCACGGGATAAAAAAATGGCCTCCCGGGGGAGGCCATCAGGGGCTCACTCTTCGTAGACGCTGACCTCGACCGCGTCCATGGAGTAGGAAGCGGTGGCCATCTCGTGGCTGGAGCTGACGGTGTGCATCTTGCCCTTGACCCAGATGGCGTCCCAGAGGTCATCCACCGGCGCTCCCTTGGGGTAGCTCACGTAGATCACCTGGTTGGTGGGCGGGGGCGGCACGTGAATGCAGGCACCGAAGTAGGGGACCAGCAGGAAGGCGGTGATGGTCTTGGCATCCCCTTCCAGGGGCACCACGAACCCGGGGATCCGTACCTCCTGATTGTCCAGCTTCTTGTTGACGCCCCCCACCGGCTGGGGCACCGAGGAGAAGTCGCCGTCATGGCTGACCTGGGGCGGTGGCAGCAGTTTTTCCCCCTCCGGGATGAGGATATCCCAGTCGATGGTCTTGTAATCTGCAGCCATGGCAGGCAGCACCAGCAGGCTGGCCAGCAGCGCCACTATTTTCCACTTCATCATCTGTTCTTCTCTCTTGGTCGGATGCGTCGGGTCAGACGCGAATGCTCATGCCGTCGCTCAGGCTGTAGCGGTAAGCGCGGGCGGCAGGCAGCAGCCCGATCACCATGCCCGCCAGCCAGACCAGGCCCAGCAGTTGCCACTCATAGGCGCTCGGCAGACCCAGGCTCATTTGCAGGCCATAGTGGCTGAGCAGCCAGGGGCTAGCAAGCCCCTGACCGAGATAGAGCGCGGCCACCCCGAGGGCGATGCCCGCCGTGGTGAGTGCCATCGCCTCCAGCGCCAGCAGCAGGAAGAGATGGGCAGGGCCCGCCCCCAGGGAGCGCAGAATGGCGAGCTCGCGGCGCCGCTCGTTGAGGCCGGCGAGCAGGGTGGTCAGCATGCCGATGAGGCCCGCCACCACCACAAAGCCCGCGATCACCGACAGGGCGGTCTCCGCCACGCTCATCAGCCCCCAGAGCTCCTGCAGGGCGGCTCCCGGCAGGATGGCCATCAGGGGCTCCCTGGGATAGGTGTTGACGCTGCGCTGCAACTGGAACGCCAGGATCCGGTTGCTCAGCCCCACCATGAAGGCGGTGATGGTCTTGGGGGTGAGATCCAGCGCCATCGCCTGTTCCGGGGTCACGTTCTTGCTGTGACGACCGGTGTCCCAGCCCAGGTGGATCGCCTCTATGCCCGCCAGCGGCACATGAATGGTGCGATCGATGGGGGTGCCGGTGGGGGCCAGGATCCCCACCACCTTGAACGGCATGTTGTCGTGCTGGCTGAACGAGGTGTTGCCGGCGCCATGGGCGATGACGATGGATTGATCCAGGTGATAGCCGAGCTTTTCGGCCACCTGGGCACCCAACACCGCTTCAAACGGTGTTTCGAAGGGGCGGCCTTCGCGCAGAACGAGCGCCTGCTGCTGGCCGTACTTCAGGTGGGTGAAGTAGTCCCCGTTGGTGCCGAGCACGCGAAACCCCTTGTGGGAGTCGCCAAGGGAGAGGGGGATGGTCCAGGCGATACCGGGCCTGGCCTTGATGGCCTGGTAGGAGTCCCAGCCCACGTTGTTGGTGGGGTTGCCGATGCGAAACACCGAATAGAGCAGCAGGTTCACCTGGCCGGAGCGGGCGCCGACGATGAGATCGGTGCCGGAGACGGTGTTGGCGAAGCTATCCCGTGCCTGACTGCGCACCCGCTCCACCCCGAGCAGCAGGGTGACGCTGATGGCGACGGCCAGCAGGGTGAGCCCGGCGGTGAGGCGACGGGCCCAGAGACTTTGCAGGGCGAGTTTCAGCATGAAAGCCTCCGCAGTGAAGGGGAGATGGCCGGACGGGCTGCGAGATGATGGCGTGTGGTCATGCCGCCCTCCGGTTGAGCTGTTGCAGGTTCTCCACCCGGGGGAAGAGGGGCTCCAGATAGGGATCGTGACTGACGAAGACCAGGGTAGACCCCTGCTGGTCGCACTCCTCGAACAGCAGTCGGATGAAGGCGGCCCGGTTGTCAGTGTCCAGGGCCGAGGTGGGCTCGTCGGCGATCACCAGAGGAGGGGAGCCTATCAGGGCGCGGGCGGCGGCGACTCGCTGCTGCTGGCCGATGCTGAGGGCGTGGACGGGGCGATGGAGTGCCTCATCCGGCAGTTGCAGTTCTGCCAGCAGGCGGCGCGCCTCCTGCTCGGGGCTCCCTGTCAGGCGGGCCCGCTTGGCGGGTGAAAAGGTGAGGGCAGCGGTGACGTTGTCCTGCACCGAGAGAAACGGCAGCAGATTGAACTGCTGGAAGATGTACCCCAGATTGGCCGCCCGGAACTGGTCACGGGCGCGGCCGGAAAGCCGGGCCAGGGGCTGGCCCAGCACCTCCAGGGTGCCGTGGTTGGCGGTCTGGATACCGGCCAGCAACCCGAGCAGGGTGGACTTGCCACAACCCGATGGGCCCTTGATGAAGACGCGCTCACCCTCGTGGATGCGAAGGGCGGGCAGATCGAGGACGGCTTCGTGACCCGGCCAGGCAAAGGCCAGATCACGGATCTCAACCACGGCATGTTTCATGGTGTTACCAGCCCAGTTTGTTGGCGGACGGAGTCAGTTCGGCGGCGGTCTGGCCGGTGGGCAGTATGCCCTGCACGCTCAGCTTCTCCAGGCTCGGGTAGAGGCTGAACAGGGTGGCCTCGAGACCGGTGAGCTTGGCCGGGGTAGCGCAGGTGTAGGTGTACATGGCCCCCATGTCCGCATGGCCCGCGTCGTCGTGATGGTGTTCATCGTTAGCGCCATCAGCCTTGTCGTGCTCGTGCTCGTGCTCGTGCTCGTGCTCGTGCTCATGGTCATGGTCATGATCTTCCTTGGCGGCCTGCAGCTCCTGCTGGGTCAGCTTGCAGCCGGCGGCCGGGTCGAAACGGAAGAGGGCGTCGGGCTGCTGGAGGCGGGCCACCGCCTTGGCATACTGCGCTTTCTCCTCATCGGTGTTGGCGGCATGCTCGAAGCCCACCAGATCGGCGGCAGGGGCCTGCAACTCGATCATCAGCTGGTTGCCGTCGAGGACCAGGTTGAGGTGGCCGTGACCGTGCTCATGGGCACCGTGGCTGTGGCTTTCGTGTTCGTCGTGATGGGCCTGGGCGCCGAAGGCGGCAGCGGCCAGCAACAGGGTGACTGCTTTCATCGTTAATCCTTTTGAATAAATAGAGAAAAGATTGGTTCAAAAAAAGAAACAATGAAGGGGCGGTGGGGCGCGGATACGGCGATGTCCCGTGGTGCCGGTGGCCGCCCTCGGTTGGGGAGTGCCGATATACCGGTCGATGCCAGAGGAGAGGGGAGGGAGAACGGGGGTCGGCGTCAGTGCCAGCTTGCCATCCAGATGCAGGACGCAGAGGGTGCAGGTATGACCGTGATCGGGCAGGGCTGCTTCAAGAGGGTGCTGTGCCAGCGCCGGTTGCATCCACAACCAGCCCAGCAGCAACACCCAGATTGTCAGTGTGGAACGACCCATAGACCCTTGTGGAAAGGGCGCCATCAGCGCCCTTCTCTCTGATTCAGAGATGGGACTGGATGAGCCCCATCACCTTGGTTATCTCGGCGGCATCGAGCTGGCCATCTTTGGCAAACAGCACCTTGCCCTCTTTATCCAGCAGTATGATGGCCGAACTTTCCGGGGTGAGCGCCCAGGCGTTGCGGGCCATCCCCTTGGCATCCAGCACCATGGCGGACCAGGGGAACTCTTTCTTGCTGTCCTCGGCACTGCTCTTCACGAAACCGGACGTGCCCCAGATGGCGTCATTGCTGTTGATGATGGTGACGGTCTGGTACTTGTCGTGGGGCAGCTTGGCCGCCTTGATCGCCTCGATCATGGGGGCATTGAGCTCCTTGGCGCTGGAGCGACCCGCGATGTGCTGGATCAGGAAGACCTTGCCGGTCAGGACCTTGCTCTGCCAGGGCTGATAGCTGATCTCCTTCTCCTTGAGCACCAGCTCCCCCTTGTCGCTGATGTTGACCAGCGGCACCTGGGTTGATTCCTTGATGTTGTGGGCCATGACCAGGGTTGGCAGCAGCGCCAGAGTAAGCACGAGATGTTTCATCCGGATGACACTCCTTTGTGATGTTATAACGATTTTTGGGTCGAGGGAATGGGACCCTGAACATCCTAAACTGATCGGATCTGTTTAAAAAGTGTTAAATAATGCAGGGTGCGACGGTGATCTTGTCAACATGGTCGCCATCCCCCCAATGACGGCGGCAAGAATGGCATGTCATCCATCAAAAGCAAGTGATGGTCAGAAGAGGCTAGTAGAGCGGTTCGCTGATCAAGGGAATCTGGGCCATGGTCATCTGCTGGGCCAGCAGGGGAGAACCGGTGAGCAGCACGTGGCGCTGATTGCCGATCACCAGGGTGTCTCCCTCAAGGCCGCTGTCGGCCGTGATGGCGAGCCAGGCCGGCGAGACGCTGCCGATGCTGATGTTCGGATAGATGATGCTGAGGCTGTACTGGGGTGCCAGCTCCGCCAGCAGACTGGCCATGAGCAGCGCCTTCTCGTCGCTGTCGGCCTTGTTGTCCTGCAGGGCCTGCAAGGGCGGAGCGAAGTGGTCCATCTGCTCGGGCGGGGTGGGGATGCCGCTCAGCCACTCCTGCAGCAGGGTGACGCTGGTGGCGAGATCCTTGGCCGAAAACTGCTGTGCCAGGGGTTTGAGGTCTCCCTTGAACTGATAGAACAGCTGGGAGTAGTTGGGGCGCACGCAGGGCAGCTTCTGATTGGCCGGGTGAACGCAGGGCTGGACCCGCATCTCGTAGAAGGCGTCCTCCTGATATTGCCGGTAGGCCTGCCAGAACTGGGCGGATTCGAGGCTGCTGTCGTGCAGGGTAAAGGCCTGTTCCAGGTTGCGGAACTTGGTGGCCGTCTCCGGGCTGTGCTGGTTGATCTGGTTGATGCTGTTGTAGAGGCGCGGACTGATGTAGGAGTAGAGTGTTTCCAGCGGGAAGTTGAGGGCGGTGTCGAGCTGTGTCATCTCGTGACGGCTGGCTGAAAAGGTGCGCTCATCTGCCGTCAATTGCAGGTGCTTTTGCTGACCATCCGCAGATTGCCACTGCCAGCTCAGGTTGATCTCGTTGGCCTGCGCCATGGTGCCGAAGAGCAGACTGCACAGAAAGCCTTGTGCCAGTTTCATGGTGCGCCTCCGCCTGGGTTGATAATAAACAACTAGGTGAGTGACCGGCATTTGGATTGGTCTGGTGACAGATATATTGGTAATTATCTGATCTGACTTTAAATTTAATTCAGGAAATAAGTCATGGGGGAAATCATCATGAAGCTTGTTTCACGGTTTCTGCTGATATTGGTGGCCACGCCGGCGCTGGCGGGGCAGGTCATCGTCAATCAGGGATTGTCCAGCGCGGATACCTTCGCCCTGCGGGATCAGCTGGCCCGGGAGCATGAATGGCAGGAGTGGCTGCGCTTCCAGCAGGCCATCAAGTGGCTGGAGGTGCTGCCGGTCAACTGCGATCTGGTGGGAGGTGCCGGTCAGGAATATCGCTGCGGTGATGACTATTACCGCCCCTATCGGCAAAACGGGCGCGACCTCTATATCCAGGGGGATCCCCCCGGAGCGTCCCCGCAACGACCCATAAAAAAGGCGCCATAAGGCGCCTTTTTTTGCGAGGGATACGCTTATTTTGCAGCGTAACGCTCGGCAGAGGTCTTGATCTCGGCTTCGGCAGCGGCCTTGTCGCCCCAACCTTCCACCTTGACCCACTTGCCCGCTTCCAGCTCTTTGTAGCGCTCGAAGAAGTGCTGGATCTGGGCTTTCAGCAACTCGGGCAGATCGTTCACATCCTGGATGTGATCGTACTGCTTGGTCAGCTTGGAGTGGGGAACGGCCACGATCTTGGCGTCTTCGCCTGATTCGTCGGTCATCTTCAGCACACCGACCGGGCGGCAACGGATGACGGAGCCGGCCAGCAGCGGGTAGGGAGTCGGAACCAGCACGTCGACCGGATCCCCGTCCAGGGACAGGGTGGCGTTCACGTAACCGTAGTTGCACGGGTAGAACATCGGGGTGGACATGAAACGGTCAACGAAGATGGCGCCGCTGTCCTTGTCGACTTCGTATTTGATCGGGTCGGCGTTCTGCGGGATTTCGATGATGACGTAGATGTCGTCAGGCAGGCTCTTGCCGGCCGGTACCAGGTTCAGGCTCATGACGTTTCCTTTGAGTGTTGGAGTCAAGTTTGCAGGCCGACATTATAGCGATGTCCCGTCAAATGACCATATTTCAAGGGCCGGGTGGCGTGGCGGAGGGGAGCTTTTCCCCGCGCTTGCCCGATTTCTGTCGTCTGCGGGCGCCGATGCCTTCGCTCCCCATGGGCGCGGCTTGTGCCACCGGGTCAACAGACCCTAGAATGCGCACTCCCTTTACTGGAAAAGGCAGCGGTATGCACATTCACATTCTCGGGATCTGCGGCACCTTCATGGGTGGTCTGGCGGTGTTGGCAAAACAGCTTGGCTATCGGGTGACCGGCTCCGACGCCAACGTCTATCCCCCCATGAGCACCCAGCTCGAGCAACAGGGCATCGAACTGACCGAAGGCTACGACCCCTCCCAGCTCGATCCTGCGCCGGATCTGGTGGTGATCGGCAACGCCATGAGCCGTGGCAACCCCTGTGTGGAATATGTGCTGGACCGCAATCTGCCCTATATCTCCGGCCCTCAGTGGCTGCTGGAGCACGTGCTGAAGGATCGCTGGGTGCTGGCCGTCGCGGGCACCCATGGCAAGACCACCACCGCCAGCATGCTGGCCTGGGTGCTGGAGTATGCCAAGCTGGAACCCGGTTTCCTCATAGGCGGCGTGCCGGGCAACTTCCCGGTTTCCGCCCGTCTCGGCTCGGCTCCCTTCTTTGTGATTGAAGCGGACGAATATGACTGCGCCTTCTTCGACAAGCGATCCAAGTTTGTCCACTACCACCCGCGCACCCTGGTGATGAACAACCTGGAGTTCGACCACGCTGACATCTTCCCGGATCTCGCCGCCATCCAGCGCCAGTTCCACCACCTGATGCGCACCGTGCCGAGCAACGGCCGGGTGCTCTTCCCCAAAGGCGATGACAACCTTACCGCCGTGCGCGAGATGGGCTGCTGGAGCGAGGTGGAGCTGGTGGGCCAGGACGACGCCAAGTGGAAGGCGGTGAAGCTGGCCGATGACGGCTCCGCCTTCGAGGTGTGGCTGGATGGCGTGAAACAGGGGGAGGTGCACTGGGAGTGCATCGGCGAGCACAACGTCAACAACGGTCTGATGGCCATCGCCGCCGCCCGTCATGCCGGTGTCATGGTGGAGCACGGGATCAACGCCCTCTGCCAGTTCAAGTCCCCCAAGCGGCGCATGGAGCTGAAAGGGGAAGTGGCCGGCATCAGCGTCTATGACGACTTCGCTCACCACCCCACCGCCATCGAGACCACCCTGGGCGGCCTGCGCGCCAAGGTGGGCAAGGCCCGCATCCTGGCGGTGCTGGAGCCCCGCTCCAACACCATGAAGCTCGGGGTTCACAAGGAGGAGCTGGCCGGTTGCTTCGACGGTGCCGACGAGGTGTTCTTCTTCCAGCCCCCCAACATCGGCTGGGATCTGGGGGAGGTGACGGCCCACATGACCCGGCCTGCCCGGGTATTCGAGGCCCTTGATGCCCTGATTGGCGCCCTGGTGGCCGAGAGCCGCCCAGGGGATCATATTCTGATCATGAGCAACGGCGGGTTTGGCGGCATTCACGACAAGCTGATCGCCCGCCTCAAGGAGCTGCAGAGCGCATCATGAACAAGGCCATCACCCTGGCGCTGACCGGCGCCTCCGGCGCTCCCTATGCCCTGCGCCTGCTGGAATGCCTGGTGCAGACGGACTATCGGGTCTTCCTGCTCGCCTCCTCGGCGGCCAGGGTTGTGCTCAAGACCGAGCAGCAGCAGGATTGGCCGGGCTCCCCCAGGGAGCTGTCGGCGTACCTCTGTCGCCAATATGGTGCCAAAGAGGGTCAGATCGTCGCCTGCGGCAAGGAGGAGTGGTTCTCGCCGGTAGCTTCCGGCTCGGCGGCCCCCAAACAGATGGTGGTCTGCCCCTGCTCCATGGGTACCGTCTCGGCCATTGCCAACGGCACCTCGGACAACCTGCTGGAGCGCGCGGCAGACGTGGTGATCAAGGAGCGGGGCCAGCTGATTCTGGTGCCCCGGGAGAGCCCCTTCTCGGCGATCCATCTGGAGAACATGCTCAAGCTTGCCCGTCTTGGCGTGACCATCATGCCGGCGGCGCCAGGGTTTTACCATGAACCCAAAAGCATCGAGGATCTGGTGGACTTCATGGTCGCCCGCATCCTCGACCACCTGGGTGTCGAGCATGAGTTGACCAGTCGCTGGGGTTATGCCAACCACTGATACGGTGGGGAGCGGACAAAAAAGCGGCGCC